>CACDVW010000009.1 GCA_902556355.1 uncultured SAR86 cluster bacterium | reverse complement strand
AAAAAGATAAATAATCCTCCCAATAAAACTGACCAAAATAAAGAATCTACATGAAAGGCCCAAAAACCCATTTTGTCGACCATATATGGATCACAAGTCCAAAATGACTTATAAATACCAGCACTTTCATCCATACCAACATGACCACATGTTAGGTTTGTAAGATGATGGTCTATGTATGACTCTGTGGTAAGCTCTTTCGCCATTATGTTGTTAACTCTCGTTTTGATGCAAACATCATTGGGTTAATTGTTGAGTTGATTAAAATATAAAGTAGCATTGCGGGTATAAAGGCCGCTTCCATATATAATCCGGTAAAAATAAGAGAGAAGATAAACACTGTCCACTTTATAGACCAGCTATAAAAAGCATTAATTGTATAGTCAGAAATTTTTGACCCAACATAATAAGCACTAGCAATTAACCCCAAATACATTGGTGCGGCCATTAAAAATAAGGCATCTTTATATACCCCAAAAGCTAAAAGAGTTACAAATAAGGCTACTATTAACTTGTTTTTAGATAGTGTTTTTTGAAACGTACTCAAAAGATCGTATTTTGTATAATTTGTTGCGGTGAATTATAGAAATATATGGTCTTATAAACAAGTTGTTTTGTTCTTAAATTGAAAATTTTTTACAGTCAGTTTTTTAGTTTATAAATTATAGATTCAAGCTCATCTTTGGTGTTGTAATTAATAACAACCTTGCCTGATTTTTTGTTTTTAGCCTCTATCTCAACCTTGTGGCCAAAGTTTTCAGACATTTCCTCTTCAACAATTAAAAGATCTCTATCTTTTGTCTTGGTTTGAGGTTTTTTATTGGTTTTTTTTGAGGACAACCCTGCTAAATCTTTTACTGTAAGTTTATTTTTTACAATATTGTTTGCTGCTTTTTCGGCCTCTAATGGATCCATTGATGCTAGAAGTTTTGCGTGCCCTTTTTCAATTTTCCCAGAAGAAAGCATATCCAAAACCTTTGCAGGTAAAGACAGCAACCTTAAAGAGTTTGCAATTGTGCTTCTAGCTTTACCTGTTGAGGCCGCAACTTCATCCTGGGTTAAACCAAACTCTCTTTTCAATCTGTCATAGCCCCTTGCTTCTTCAACTGCGTTGAGGTCTTCCCTTTGAAGGTTTTCTATTAAGGCCGACTCTAGGGCGTCTTTGTCTTGTTTTTGATCGATTAATGTAGGAATTGTTTTAAGGCCGGCGTTTTTTGAAGCTCTCAACCTTCTTTCTCCCGCTATAACCTCATATTTGTTTAGTCCAACCTCTCTAACAAGAATTGGTGAGAGCACTCCGTGGTTTTTTATAGAGTTTGTTAACTCTAAGAGTTTTTCTTCGTCAAAATTTGTTCTTGGTTGAAATCTTCCTGGGTTAATATCTTCAACAGGTAGCTCTTTAACGCTTTTTTGGTTGTTGTTAGTGTTTTGGCCCAACAGAGCGTCGAGCCCTTTATTTAAAATTTTGTTTTCTTCAGACATATTCCACCCTTCTTATTAACTCTCCAGCAAGTGCTAAGTAAGCCTTTGCACCATAAGAGGTTGGCATATATTTAACACCAGATACGCCGTGGCTTGGGGCCTCGGCTAGCTTTATGTTTCTGGGTATAAGGGTGTTGAAAACCAAGCTTGAAAAATGTTTTTCTAGCTCATCAGAGACTTCTTTGGCAAGGTTATTTCTCATGTCTACCATTGTTCTTATTATCCCCAAAACCCTGTTAGATGTCAGGTTTTTATCGGAAAGGGTTTGTATTGTTTGCATTAATCCAGCAACACCCTCTAAAGAATAGTATTCGCATTGAAGGGGGATAAGGGTTCCCGATGCTGCAAACAGAGCTTCTATTGTGAGCTGGTTTAGTGTTGGTGGTGTGTCTATTATTGTATAGTCGAATTCATCCTCTATTTTTTTTAATTCTGTTGATAAAAAATTTTGTTTGTTGTTTTCTCTTATTCCCACATCAAGCGCTATGAGGTTTTGGTCTCCTGGTAAGACTTTGTAGTTATCTGGTGTGTTGTATATGCACTCATTGATGGGTGTGTTATTGAAAAAAAGGTCGTACAAGGTGTTTGGTTTTTCATCTTTTATTCCTGTTGCCGTTGTGGCGTTCCCTTGTGGGTCAAGGTCAATGAGTAAAACCCTTCTTTTGGTTGCAGCAAGGCTTGAGGCAAGGTTTACCGCCGTGGTTGTTTTTCCAACACCGCCTTTTTGGTTTGCTATTGCTATAACCTTATTCACTTTTTTTTATCTCTAATAGGTGTCTTTCATATTTCTTGTTTTCTAGTTTGATTATTTCATACTTATATTTGTTTGTGTCTATTGTTGCTAGCTCTTCTGTGATTTTTTCTTTTTTTCCTTTAAGTAAAACATATTTGCCATCATCATCAAGGTTGCTCTCTGTGAGTTCTAATATGTTTGTGGTGGAAGAAAACGCTCTTGCTGTTATAAGGGTGTATGAACCAAGGCTGTTGTTTTTATTAATAAATGTATTTAAAACTTTTGCGTTTTTTAACCCCAAAAGGTCGATTGTTTTGTTTAAGAAGTAGCACTTTTTTTTACTTTTTTCTAAAAGATGAATTTCGCACATCGGTTTAAGGATGGCTATAATTATTCCTGGAAAGCCTCCTCCAGAACCAAGATCTAATATTTTGTCTGAGTTCTTAATTTTTTGCAGAACGGGCAAACAATCATCTACGTCTTTTTCATAAACCTCTTTGATTGATTCTCTTACAAAAATATTGTGTTTTTTGTTGAAAGCTAGAGCTTCGTTTACAAATTTTTCTAATTTTTCTGCTTCAGCTTTGTTTTTTTCATGCATTGAGTTTTTCCAACTCTTGTTTTTTTATGCTTATCAGAATCAGGTTTATGGCGGCTGGTGTTACTCCTTCTATTTGTGAAGCTGATCCAATTGTTTCTGGTTGAGATTCTGTTAGTTTTTCTACCACCTCATTCGAAAGTCCTGATATTTTTTTGTAATTTATTGATGGGGGTATTTTTTTGTTGTTTTGTTTTTTATTTTTATTTATTTCTCTGGTTTGTTTTTCTATATAGCCTTTATATTTTATTTCTGTTGAGGCTCTTTTAAAAAAAGCTTCTTCTTCTTTGTTAAGTTTAATGAGGTTGTTTTCGTCAACATCTGGTCTTGCCAATATTAAAGATATGCTTCTTTTTTCATCAAGCGAAACAGTTTGTTGTTCTTTGTTTATGAAGGATGATATTTTTGTTTTGTCTAATCTGGTTTTAACGAACTCTGTGTATTGTTTCTCTTTGTTTACAAAGGTTGTGTTTCTTTCTTCTGAAATAATACCAAGGTCAAAAGCTTTGCTTAACAGCCTTTGTTCAGCGTTGTTTTGTGAGAGTAAAAGCCTGTGTTCTGCCCTGCTTGTAAACATTCTATAGGGTTCTGTTATTCCATGTGTGGTTAGGTCGTCTATTAAGACCCCTATATACGCTTCTTCTCTTTGAAGAATAAAGTCAGGTTTTTTTTGAATAGCCTGAGCGGCATTTAGGCCAGCAACTAGACCTTGGGCGGCTGCTTCCTCATACCCGGTTGTTCCGTTAATTTGTCCAGCTAAATAAAAATCATTAAAGTATTTGGTTTCAAGGGTTTTTTTGTTTGTCCTGGGGTCAACAAAATCATATTCAACAGCGTATCCAAATTCTGTAATTTCACACTGCTCCATTCCTTTTATTGTGTGGATAAAATCTTCTTGAGCCTTTTTGGGAAGGCTTGTTGATATTCCGTTTGGGTATACGAGGTCAACCCCAACACCCTCAGGCTCAATAAAAATTTGGTGGCTGTCTTTGTGACTAAATTTAAATACTTTATCTTCTATGGATGGGCAATACCTAGGGCCAATTCCTGAGATGTTTCCAGAATACATTGCAGACAGGTGAGTGTTGTCAGATATTATTTGGTGTGTTGTTTTGTTGGTTCTTGTTATAAAACATGATAATTGTTCTTGGTGTTTTTTAACCTCGCCTGTTAATGACATAAATGGAGTGGGCGTCTCGCCCGGTTGCTCATCCATAACAGACAGGTCTAGCGTAGACATTTTCACTCTTGCCGGTGTTCCTGTTTTAAGTCGTCCCATTGGAAGCTTTAACTCGTAAAGTTTCTTGGATAGAGGTATAGCAGAATCATCCCCGACTCTTCCACCAGAAGAAACTTCCAATCCTGTGTACATCAAACCGTTCAAAAATGTGCCAGTAGTAAGAATCGTCTTCTTTCCATAAATTTTTTTATTTTTTGTTATAACCCCTTTTACTGATTCTTGTTCAACAATTAGGTCCTCAACCTCTTCTTCAAAAATATTAATGCTAGTTGAATTTAATATCTTTTGAATGGCTTTTTTATAAAGATTTCTATCACACTGGACCCTTAGGGCTTGGACAGCATCTCCTTTTCTTGTATTCAAGGTTCTGTATTGAATGCCGGACATATCTGTTGCAATCGGCATAATACCGCCCATTGCATCAATCTCTCTAACTATATGCGATTTACCAAGACCCCCTATAGCTGGGTTGCATGACATCTGACCAATTTTATTTTTTTCAAAAGTTACAAGTGCACAAGAAAGGCCGCTTCTGTATACAGCGTATGCAGCCTCTACTCCAGCATGACCGCCCCCAACAACTACTACATCAAACTTATCCATATAATAATAAAACCAATAATATCTATATTATATACTTACTGTTAATTCTATTAGTGCCTAAAGGATTTGTTAATAAGCACCTTTTACGCCCCTACTAAAACAAAAATATGATTTAACAAACCATGTTTAACCCTGTTAAAAAACTAGAGACACATCTCTCAACAACCTGTGAATAAAAAAAAGAGTTAAAAAACATTAACAATTTAATAACAGCTTATTTACCAATACAAAAAGAGCTAAAAATATCACCAAGCAAAGAGTCTGACATTTTAACACCTATTATTTCGTTTAAATCACCCCTAGCCAGCTTTAAATCTTCTGCTATAAGCTCAAGCCCGCTATCCTCACTAAGTTTTAAAAGCGCATTTTCAAGATGATTAATAGAAGATTGAAAAAGCCCAATATGCCTATCTCTTACTAAATACATATAGTCTCCAGAAATATCTGATTTAAACGCTTTAGAGATAAGTTTCTTAAGGCCATCAAAACCCTCACCGGTTTTAGCTGATACCATACAGTCAAAAACACCCTTCTTCACAACATGACCCAAATCTGTTTTGTTATAAACTTTTAAATATTTTTTTTCTTTAGAAAGCTCAGCAAACCTATCTAATATAGACCCTTCATCAGAGTCAAAAATCCCAACCACCAGATCAACATTATTTAATTGCTCTAATGCAAACTGCATTCCTTTTGACTCAACAACATCATCTGTCTCTCTTAAGCCAGCTGTATCAGATATAGAAAAAGAAGCCTCATTATAAAAAATTTCAGACTCAACAAGGTCTCTTGTTGTGCCAGGTTTCTCAGAAACAAGAGCCCTCTCAAAACCAAGTAGTCTATTAAACACAGAAGATTTACCAGAGTTTACAGGACCTACAAACATAACCTTATTTTTTGCAGAGTGATTTTTTTTATTCAAACAACCTCCAACAAAAAGCTTAAAATTTTCAACAAGAAGGGATAGCTCATTTGGTAGAGATGAATCAAAAAAGCTTTCCCCCTCATCAGAAAAATCAATTTCACCCTCAACCCTAACACGAAGGTTGTTTATAACATCTGAGAAACCCAAAACCTTTTCTGTAAAATCACCTGAAAGAGTGTTTGAAGATAGAACCACCCCATCTTGATCATGACTATCAATTAAATCAACAACAGCCTCTGCTTCTGCAAGACTAATCTTGTTATTTAAAAAGGCTCTTTTGGTAAACTCGCCAGGGGGAGCCTCATCAAAACCCAAAGACTTAAAAACATCAACCAGCATAGACATAACACCCAACCCGCCATGGGCATACACCTCAAAAGAATCTTCCCCTGTATAACTATCTGGACCCTCAAAAGAAATAATGCCAACACGGTCAACAATATCACCAGATTTGTTTTTAACAGACCTTAAATAAAATTTTTTATTTTTCTCTAATGGAGAACCAGTAAGCTCAGGAATTTTTGAAAGGCAACCAGGACCAGATACCCTAAAGATACATATTGCCGATTTTGCAGGGGGCGTGGCTAGCGCAAAAACCACAGACACTAAAACTAACCCCCGGAACCGACCTGGGTGTCACCCAAAACACCATGTTTTTTATATAAATATCTTTGTTGACCAAGAGAAACACCCGAGTTTATTACAGAATAAAGACACAAAGCTGCCGGGAAAACAAAAAAGAATACGGAAAAAACAACAGGCATGTATTTAATTACTTGTTGCTGCATTGGGTCCTGAGAAGGAGGCGCGGGACTAAGCTTTTGTGTGGAAAACATAATCAAACCAAATAAAACAGGAAGGATAAAAAGAGGGTCTGGAACAGATAAATCAGACATCCAAAAAATAGACGCATGCCTTAGCTCAACCATCTCTCTTAACGCAAAAAAGAAACCAATAAAAAAAGGCATTTGAGCCAAGATTGGCAAACAACCACCCAGCGGATTAACTTTTTCTGTTTTGTATAGCTTCATCATTTCTTGTGAAAGCCTCTGCCTGTCATCACTATATCTGTCTTGAAGCTCTTTCATTTTGGGGCCAACCTTTCTCATGTTGCCCATAGAAACAAACCCCTTTGCTGTTACAGGAAACAACACAAGCTTTAAAATAAAAGTGAAAACTATTATCGATAGAGCCCAGTTATCAACAAAACCATTAATTAGATCTAAAAACCAAACCATGGGTTGCGATATAAACCAAAACCAACCCATGTCTATAGAGAGCTCTAAATTTTCTGCCCTCTCAGCCAAATCCTTTCTAACCTTTGGCCCAATAAATACACGGTGTGAGTGTTTATATACAAGGTTCGCGGCCTCTCCTTTTTCAACGGTATAGCCCATTCTATAAACACCAGAATCAGCAGGATGGGCAAAGAAATTATAAATACCATCTTCTGAACCAATAAGAGCAGCAAAAAAATATTTTTGTATAAAAGAAACCCAACCAGAACGAGAAAGATAAGAGATGGATTCATCAATACTTCTTAACCTGGTTGTTTCGTATGGATCTTGATCAGTGCTAAACGCGACTCCTTGATAAGAGCTGTTATTCATCATTCCGCCTTGAAGCCATGATGTTTTTAAATCTAAAGACCTCCCCTCGGTTCTATAAAGAGCAGCAAAAGCCTTTCCAGAAGAACCAAGTGATGAGGTGTCAGTAATTAAAAGCTCATATGTCTCAGGCAAAAAAGTGAATTCTTTTGTTAAATCCCCATCTTCTGTTTTTAAAACCACAGAGTTGTTGTCGT
This sequence comes from uncultured SAR86 cluster bacterium, assembly GCA_902556355.1. Lineage (GTDB taxonomy): Bacteria > Pseudomonadota > Gammaproteobacteria > Magnimaribacterales > D2472 > SCGC-AAA076-P13. Next base: position 35,112 of record CACDVW010000009.1, on the reverse strand, counting down.
AGCTGTGAAGCACATAATTAGGGGCCTTACCAGTAAAACCGGTTTTTAAATAATACTTAAACGGGCTTGTGTTTGATGAGCCAAAAACCCTCACCCCAAGTGAACCTTCAATATTTTCTACCCCATACTTTTTAAGCCTAGATTCAACAACAGAACCGGTGGATGTTGATATTTTTATTCTTAATTCATCATTTTCAAGATAAACAAAACTCCCGCCATCTGTAACCTGTGAGGTGGCAGCCTCCATGTCTGCTACCCTAAGCTGTTCTATCTCAGAGAGCTTTTGGTTTTCAGAGTTCCACTCATAAAACAAAGCCATTGAGAGAACAACAATAACCCCTAGATAAACTTTTCTTAAATTCATTTTTTAACCTTATTATGAATTGATGATTTTACAGCGTTAACTATCTCAACAGAAGCCTCTTTGAAACTTAATTCAGCAAATGGTTTATAGGCAACAAACACAAAAGAACCATTGTTAAAAAAAAGATGATTGTTTTTAAAAATTTCTTTTACCCTTCTCTTAATTTTATTTCTCGTAACAGCAAGCTTAAAATTTTTTTTAGACACAACTATTCGCAGATCTGTTTTACCATCCTCGACAAAAAAGATTCTTAAATTTTTAGAACTATGAAAGTGTTTTGAAAGCGAAGGGGTTCGCAAGTTCTAGGCAGTTAAAACCTTGCGGCCTTTTTTTCTTCTGTTAGACAGTATTGCTCTGCCTGCCTTGGTAGCCATTCTTGCTCTAAATCCATGAGTTCTGCTTCTTTTTAAAGTGCTTGGTTGGAATGTTCTTTTCATAATTTACTACCTGTAAAAAAATAGTGGCGCATTATAGCCCATAAATTAAAAGATTTCATAGAATTTTAAAAAAACTAAAATAAGTTTTTTATATACAAGTTATCCACAGAAAATTCATGAACTTATGCTGTAGATATCTTGTTAGTTTTTTCGTAGACTAGTTATCTATTAGGAGGAACTAGGATTGGAATTTTGGAATAAATGCTCAGAGAAACTTGAAAACAAGCTCTCACAAGAAGATTTTAACACCTGGATCAGACCCCTTAAAGGCAACTTAAACAAAAATACTCTAGAAATAGTTGCGCCCAATGATTTTATTCTCAACTACGTAGAAACAAATCTTTCCAATGAAATCATGGAAATGATTAAATCACAATCAAAAAAAGACATAAGTCTAGTTTTTAAAACACTTACAAAAGAAACATTTGTTGATAAATACAGTAACAATAAAAAATCCGAAGACACCAAACTGGTACCGTCTTATGTTTTTGATACTTTTGTTGAGGGTAAATCAAATCACGTGGCTCTAGCAGCATCTAAACAGGTTGCTTTAAACCCTAAGGGTGATTACAACCCACTATTTATATATGGTGGTGTCGGCCTTGGTAAAACCCATCTAATGCACGCAGTTGGAAACGAAATCTTAAAAAACGAACCAAACAAAAGAATAGTTTATGTTCACTCAGAAAAGTTTGTGTCTGATATGGTTAAAGCGCTTCAACTTGGGGCTATGAACGAATTTAAATCTTTTTATAGAAACGCTGATGCTCTTTTAATTGATGATATACAGTTTTTTGCAGGAAAAGAGCAGTCGCAAGAAGAGTTCTTTCATACATTCAATGCTTTATTAGACAGAAACAATCAAATGATCCTTACCTGTGACAAATACCCAAAAGAAATAGATGGTTTAGAGGAAAGACTGAAATCAAGGCTTGGTTGGGGGTTACCGGTAATTATTGATCCTCCTGAGCTTGAAACGAGAGCTGCAGTGCTCCTTCAAAAAGCATCCTCAATGGGGGTGTCTCTGCCAAATGACTGCGCTATATATATTGCACAAAGAATAAGATCAAACATAAGGGAGCTTGAAGGCGCTCTTAAAAGGGTTGTTGCCAACGCAAAGTTTACCAACCAGGAAATAGACCTTGCTCTTGTCAAAGACGCCCTTAAAGACCTTTTTGTAATTTCTGCAAAAATGGTCAGTATTGAAAATATACAAAAGACAGTGGCTGAATATTACAACATCAAGCTTTCAGATCTTTTGTCAAAAAGAAGAAGTCGCTCTATAACAAGACCAAGACAGCTTGCCATGGCTTTAACAAAAGAGCTAACTAGACACAGCCTTCCAGAAATAGGTGAAGCTTTTAATGGAAGGGACCACACCACAGTTTTACATGCGTGCAAAAAAATTGCGGAACTTAGAAAAGAGAGCCCTTCGCATGAAGAGGATTATAGAAACTTAACAAGAGCACTAACCAACTAAACATGGACTTTTATATTACTAAAGAAGAGATAGTTTCATCTCTTAATGCAACACTTGGGGTTGTAGAAAAACGTCAAACTCTCCCAATTCTTGCAAACGTTCTTTTTGAGGTTGATGAGTCAACCTTAAGACTCACAGCAACGGATTTAGAATCAGAAATATCAACCATTTCAACAATATCTAATTTTAAAAGTGGAGGAAGGACAACAGCCCCAGCAAAAAAACTCAGCGAGCTTTGCAGATTATTTAAAGAGGGAGATGAGATTCATTTTTTTCTCGATGGAGACAATCTAAAGATAGAAACAAGCTCTGGTAAATATAATTTATCCACATTACCAAGTGAAGACTTTCCTGTTTTTGAAAAAGAAGAGGGCGGAAACACTGTAAATATCACAGGGCCAAACTTAAGGGCTTTAATATATAAAACATCTTTTGCTATGGGCAATCAGGATTGGAGACATTACCTAAATGGCTTATATATTTCGGTTGAGGACAACGTAATCACAAGCGTGGCAACGGATGCACATAGATTAGCTCTAGCTAACGCTCCACTAAACGAAGGGGTTTCAGAACAAATAACCGGAATCGTTCCAAGAAAATCAATTAATGAAATAGGTAAGATTGTGAGCGATAGTGGCGAGAATATTTTATTACAACTAACACCCAACTCTATTAATGTTAATGTTGCTGGTACCACTTTTTCAAGCAAATTAATTGAGGGCAAATTCCCAGATTATGAGCAAGTGATTCCAAGTGGAGAAAGCACAACCCTTTCAATTAATAAGAAAGACCTTTCAGAAAGCCTTAGCAGAGTAAGTATTCTTTCTAGTGAAAAGTTTAGAGGGGTAAGGATGGTAACATCAGAAAACAAAATTAACATTTCTGCTAACAACCCAGAAAAAGAACAGGCAGAAGAAAGTATTAATTGTTCTTACACTGGTGAAAGTATTGATATAGCATTTAATGTTAACTATATCCAAGAAATTTTATCCTCAATTGATGGTGAAAGTGTTGAGGTGCATTTTTTTGGTTCTGATAAGAGCTGCCTCATCACAAACCCAGGCTCAGATGACTTTAAATATGTTGTGATGCCTTTATTAATTTAATTGCTTAAAATTAAATTTCTAGTTTTAATAAACTCAAATGATTAGCGAATTAAAACTGAATAATTTTAGGTGTTTTGAAACATCAATAATAAATTTATCTCCTGGAATTAACTTCTTTTATGGACCAAACGGTTCTGGTAAAACTTCTATATTAGAGGCTATATATATATGCTCAAGCGGTAAGTCGTTTAAAAGCAGTAACATAAAATCGTTAATATCTTTTGATCAAGATTTCTTTAGTATCAATGCATATGATTCTAACAAAGGCTACACACTTAATTTAGTTAAAAGCCGCACAAGCCCTATTTCAATAAAAATTAATAATACAAAATCAACAACCTCAGCTTTATTAAAAGAATTCCCAGCAACGGCGATTCATAACAACACATTCTCATTTGCAAATGCATCACCTGACTTTAGAAGAAAGATTTTAGATAGATCACTTTTTGTATCAAACCCAAACTTCTCTGAAACATGGTTTGGCTTTTACAGGTCACTAAAACAAAGAAACAGCTCTCTAAAAAAGGGGTTTATTGATAATATTGATGTTTGGAATCAAAAAGTTTCTGAAGAGGGGGTCGCTTTAGATATAAATAGAATCACCTTCTTTGAAGACTCATTATCAGAACTAAATAGTATCTTTAGCAGGCTAAAACCGAGTCCAATGGTAGATAAACTAAACAAAGTCAAAATTGAATTTTTTTCTGGCTGGGATAAAGAAACTCAACTATATGAGCTTTTAGCTCAAAATCAAAAAAAAGATTTATTCAGCAAAACCACAACCCAAGGACCCCACAAAGCAGATATAAAAATATTAATTAAGGGCATGGATGCTAAGCAAATTTTGTCACGCGGAGAACAAAAAATTCTTTCAATTTTATGGTGTTGCTCTCAAAATGAAGTGTTAAGAAAAAAATATAATATTGACGCAACATTAATCATTGACGACATAAAATCTGAGCTTGACAATGCGACATTTGAAGTGTTTTTAAACCTCTTAAATTTTTTAGATAATCAGGTTATCTTTTCCTGTATAGATGACCATTTTAGTAGTAAAATAAACCCTAATTATAAGGACTTCAAAAAGTTCCACGTGGAACAATTAAGATAGGGTATATGCCAAAAAAAGCAGAAGAGCAAAGCTACGATTCCTCTAACATCCAAGTACTAAAAGGCCTAGAAGCGGTAAAGAAAAGACCGGGCATGTATATAGGTGATACAGATGATGGGTCTGGACTCCACCATATGGTTTTTGAGGTTCTTGATAATTGTATAGATGAAGCAATGGCCGGACATTGTTCTGATATAAATGTAATAGTTAACAAGGATGGATCAGTAACTGTAAAAGATAATGGAAGGGGTATTCCTGTTGATGTTCATAAGAAAGAAGGAATATCTGCAGCTGAATTAATTTTAACAACTCTTCATTCTGGGGGTAAGTTTGACGACAACAGCTACAAAGTTTCTGGGGGCTTACACGGCGTAGGTGTTTCCGTTGTAAATGCTTTATCGGACAAGCTTTTATTAAAAGTGTGTAGAGATGGTGGCGAATATTTTCAAGAATACAGCGGTGGAAAACCTAAGGCTAAACTTAAAAAAGTTAGAGCATCTAAAGAAAACGGGACAGAAATAACGTTCTACCCATCAGCTTCTATTTTTACTTCTGTTGATTTTGACATAGATAGAATTCATAAAAGAATTCAAGAGCTATCTTTTTTGAATGCTGGCGTATCTATTAATGTTAAAGACGAAAGAACAGGAAAGTCTAAAAAATTTAAAAACACAGGCGGCCTTTCTAGTTATGTCACCTACCTAAAAGGGAGAAAGCAGCAAGTATCAGATATATTTGAATGTTCTGCTGTAGAAAATGAGGTTGGTGTTGAAATTGCTCTTCAGTGGACAGACTCCTATTCTGAAAATGTTCTTTGCTATACCAACAACATTCCCCAAAAAGATGGTGGGACACATTTGGCTGGGTTTAGAGGAAGTTTAACTAGAGTTTTAAAGGCATTTATAAAAAAAGAAAATGCTAAAAAAACCCCAACAGATTTACTTGGTGAAGATGTTAGGGAGGGTATTACTGCAATTATTTCTGTAAAAGTGCCCGACCCTAAATTTTCATCACAAACAAAAGAAAAGCTTGTTTCTTCTGAGGTTGAAAGTGTTGTTAGTACTGTTTTTAGCAAATACTTCAATGAGTATCTTCTTGAAAATCCTAAAGATGCCATGGCAATTTATAACAAGGTTGCAGAAGCCGCTCTTGCCAGAGAAGCTGCTCGTAAAGCGCGTGAAATGACAAGAAGAAAAGGTGTGCTTGAGATAGCTGGTTTGCCAGGGAAATTAGCAGACTGTCAAGAAAAAGATCCCACTCTTTCTGAAATATATATTGTTGAGGGTGATTCAGCGGGTGGATCTGCTAAACAGGGAAGAAATAGAAAAAACCAAGCGATACTTCCTCTAAAAGGAAAAATCATCAATGTAGAGAAAGCAAGAATCGACAAAGTTTTAGGCTCACAAGAAGTTGGTACTTTGATAAAAGCCCTTGGCTGTGGAATTGGTAAAGAAGATTTTGATATTGAAAAGCTCAGATATCACAGAATTATAATTATGACTGATGCAGACGTAGACGGGTCACATATAAGAACCCTTTTATTAACTTTCTTCTATAGACAAATGTTTGAGATTGTTGATAGGGGCCATGTATATATTGCATTACCACCTCTTTATAAGATAACTAAAGGAAAAGAGTTCATTTATGCATCGGATGAAGATGAAAAAGAAAAAGCAATTAAAGATTTATCAAAATCTGGCACAAGAGGCCTTGAAGTTCAAAGATATAAAGGTTTAGGAGAAATGAACCCTGAACAACTTTGGACTACAACAATGGATCCAGAACATAGAAGAATGATGAGGGTTGATATAAATGATGTTGTTGATGCTAACGAATCATTTGAAGTTCTCATGGGTGATGAAGTAGAGCCTCGAAGAGAATTTATTGATGCAAATGCTCTTTCTGTAACCGATCTTGATATCTAAGAAATCTCTTTATAAGAATTTTTTATCCATAAATAAGCACTATCAGTTAATTCTTTAGCATTTTCGCCAGTTATAGGCGCCCCTATCTTAACTATTACTTGTCCAGGTCTTTTTATAAATTTTTTATTTTTCCAATATTTGCCAGAATTATGACATATCGGAAGAATAGGCTTACCACTCTTACTAGCTAAAACCCCACAACTGCTAGCAAATGGTTGAATTCCTTTCTCTGGTGATATTCTTGTGCCTTCAGGAAAGAGAATAACTGAAAAACCATTTTTAAGCTTTAAAACACCCTTATCGATAACTTTTTTTAAACTACTAAACTTATTAGCTCGATTTAATGTTATTGGTTTCATGCATCTCAATGCCCAACCAAAAAAAGGAATATACAGAAGTTCTTTTTTTATAATGCTTGTTGATGGTAATAAAAGTGTTTGTAAATAGAATGACTCCCACTGTCCTTGGTGATTAGCTACTACAATACAAGCGCCATTGGGTATATTTTCTTCGCCCTCAACAACCCAAGTGACACCACACATTATTTTTAAAAACCACAGAACAAACCTAATCCATAATGCTCCAAAAGACTGTAGTTTTTTAGTTGATAAAAAGAAATATAGAATAATTATCGAAATTGATACTGGAATAAGACTTAAATAAAAGACAGTATTAAATATAACACTACCTAGCAATGCCATTATCTATTCATTTATGCACTTTATTAAATAGTCTGGCAAAGCATCAATAGAAATTCTTTTTTGCTGCATAGTATCTCTATCTCTAACTGTAGCTGAATTGTCTTCCAAGCTCTCAAAATCTATTGTAATACACAATGGCGTACCAATTTCATCATGTCTTCGATAGCCTTTACCTATATTACCTGTATTTTCTAAAACAACTCTCCCTATGTTTAAGCTTTGCAATCTCTTTTTTAAATCAGAGGCTTTATTAACTAGTTCAGCATTATTTTTTTTCAGCGGAATTACAGCGGCTTTTATGGGCGAAAGATGTGGTTTAAGCTTTAAAACAATTCTTTCTTTACCCTCACCTAAATCTTCAACATTATATGCTTCATTCATGAGCGCCAAAACACCCCTATCTACACCAGCAGAAGGCTCTATAACATAAGGAACTACCCATTTCTTTGACTCTATATCTTGAATTGCCAATCTTGTATTTGAATTATTATTTGGCATAACTTTGGCAGATATATTAAGTTCATCCTGATTTTTTGTATGTGAGCCTAAGTCAAAATCTGTTCTATTCGCTATACCCTCTAATTCTTCAAGTCCATGAGGAAACTTATACATAATATCAATCGTTCCCTTTGAGTAATGCGCTAACTCATCATTAGGTACATCATAGAGCTCTATATTATCTTTTGGCACACCCTGTTTTTCCCACCAATCAAGTCTCTTTTTAACCCATGTCTTATGCCAATCTTCATCAGTTCCAGGCTTTACAAAAAACTCCAATTCCATTTGCTCAAACTCCCTAACTCTGAAGATAAAATTTCTAGGCGTTATTTCATTCCTAAATGCTTTGCCTATTTGTGCAATGCCAAAAGGTAATGTTTTTGAAGAAGAATCAACAACGTTTTTAAAATTTGTAAATATTTGTTGTGCAGTTTCAGGCCTTAAGTATGCAAATGAAGTACCATCGTCTATTGGTCCAACGCTTGTTTTAAACATAAGGTTAAACTGTCGCGCTTCAGTAAAATCACATTTACCCTTATTGCAGCTTTCAGGTAGCTGATCTTCTCTAAACCTTGATTTACATGTTTTACAGTCAACCATGGGGTCTGAGAAAGTATCTTCATGACCAGAATACTTTAAAACTGTAGGATTTGATAATATAGAAGCATCTAAACCCTCAATATTATCGTTTTCATAGACCATAGATGACCACCAAGCATTTTTTAGGTTATTTTTTAGTTCTACACCCAAAGGACCATAATCATACATGCCCTGCAATCCGCCATATATTTCTCCAGATTGAAAGATAAAACCTCTTCTCTTACACAAAGATACTAAATCATCCATTGTTTTTGCGGTCAATGTACTCTCCTAATCCATATAAAATGGAACATATGTCCAATTAATAATAAATAAACTATTTATAGAAATTAAATCCATAACTATAAAAATCAATTAAGATTATATATCAAACGCTGGATAAGTAATCACAATGAAGTTTATATTTTACATAGTATCCCTAATTCCAATATCTCTTGTAAATAATATAGTGTCTTCTATTTCTAAAACTGGGGTATATAAGCTATCTAATGCATATTAAATTACCACTGGAAAAGCAATCACGATGAGATCTATATTTTACATAGTATCTTTATTTCCCATAGCAATAGTTAGACTTATCGTTTCTTCTATTTCTAAAACCGGGATATATAAGTTATCCAATGGATATAAAGTAACATTTCAAAACCTAAAGATGAGTTATAAAAACTTAAACCAAGATGAAATTGAAAAACTTGCATCACAAAGTTTTATAGAGACATTGGTAAGTGGCTATGAAACTATTCAGTCTTGGAGTAGACCAATTCATATTTCAGGAAAAAAAATATTTAGAGTAGAAAATAATTTTCTTCTCAATAAATATATCAATGATGGGAATGGTGTTGCCGTAATTGCTATCCATAATAGAAGCGTAGATATGTTACTTAAATGGATAAATACTAAAAGCGAAACGACCACGCTTTATAAAAAAGTTAAAATTAAAGCACTTGACAGTTTTGTAAAAAAACAAAGAGAAGGAAAAACTAACAAGGTTTATGAAACTAACATGAACGGCGTAAGAAAAATCTATCAAGCATTTAAAGCCGGCAAAACCATTTGTATAGCTGCTGATCAAGTTCCACAAAGAGGCATGGGTGAATACGTAAAACTTTTTAACAATGATGCATATACAACAACATTAGCCTCATCAATGGTATACAAAACAAAGAAGCCAGGTGTATTTATTTGTCTTAACTCGTTTGGCAAAAATAGGCTTGGTATCACCATCAAACCCAGTAAAAAATCAATATATAATGATAGTGAGTACAAACTATCACTTAACAAAAGTATCGAAGAATTAATTAATATAAACCCAATAGATTATTCTTGGGAATATAAGCGTTATAGAAGACCCCCTACCGGAGAGGACCCATATTCAGACATCTAAATTATTTTTGCCAAAAGATTGGTGTGAATAAAACAAGAAGTGTAAAAATTTCAAGTCTTCCTAATATCATTGCAAAAGACAATATCCCCTTACCAACTGTTGAAACAGAATCATATGTTTGAGCAACCTCGCCAAGACCAGGACCAAGATTATTTAAGCAAGCACCAATAGCTGAAAACGCTGATTGAAAATCAAGGCCTGTAGCAACTAGCCCCAATAATAAAATAATGAAAGATATTACATATATCGAAAAGAAGCCCCAAACAGATGCAGCAACATCATTTTCAACACTCTTAGTTCCAATTTTTAAAGTTATAACAGCATTTGGATGAATCATTTTCTTTAGATTGATATATGCATAATTGATCATTATGAGCACTCTCCAAGATTTAATGCCTCCACCAACCGAACCAGAACATGCTCCAATAAAAGCTCCAATTAAGAAAAGAAAACCTATTGATGGACTCCACTGGTTTGTATCACCTATTGAAAAACCTGTCGTAGTTACAATTGATACAGCGTGAAAAAGCAATTCTCTAATACTGGCCTGCTCTTGAGTTGAAATATAATTCATTAAAACAGATAGCAGGAATATGATTACCATTATTGAGATAAAGAATCTAAGCTCTGGATCATATAAATATTTGAAAGGTTTTTTCATATAAAATGCAAAATAATGCAGTGTGAAACTAAGTGCGGACAAAAGCATAAAAAATATACAAACAGTCTCAATCATTCCGTTATTAAAGTAACCAATGCTCTGATCATATGTAGAAAAACCACCAATTGAGACTGTGCTTAAACTATGTGATATTGCATCAAATACATTCATTCCTGCAAAGAAATAAAAAAGAGCACAACTAACAGTAAGTAATAGATATATCAGCCACAAAGCTTGAGCTGTTTCTTTTATTCTTGGTGTTAGCTTTTGGTCATTCATGGCTCCAGGTATTTCTGTTTTATAAAGCTGGCCACCACCAATACCCAATAAAGGCATAACAGCTATAGCTAGAACTATTAAACCCATGCCGCCCATCCACTGTAATAGTTGCCTATAAAGTAACAATGACTCTGGAAGGGTGCTCAAATTTGAAATTACAGTTGCGCCAGTAGTAGTTATACCAGACATTGATTCAAAAAAAGAATCAATAAAAGTCATACCGCTTAACATAAATGGAATAGAGCCAGCAGATGACAACACAACCCAGAAAAGAGTTATTACCAAGAAACCATCTTTGTGGCTCATATCTTCAATAGTATTCCTTGATATTAACCACCCAATGAAGCCAACTACAAAAACAATCAAAAATGTAATAACAAAGACTGACATGGCTCCATCTTCATAAATTAAAGACGTGATTATTGGAAATATAAATGAAGTGCTAAAAAACATCACCAAGATGCTGAATAGCTTTAATAAAGGCTTCAGGTTCATTGGTTTATTTAAAAAGCACCTCTACTTCATTAATTTTGTTTTTATCAGATAAAAATATTACTAAGTGATCGTTAAGTGTTAATTCAACACTTGAGCTAGGCATTATAAGCTCACCATGTCTTATAATTGCTGCAATTGCTGTTCCCTCGGGCAAAGGAATGTCTTTAATAGGTTTGCCAAACAAAGGTGAGGTAAATTCATTCGCATGAACAATGCCCTCAATAGCTTCTGCGCCTGTATTTACTTTTAAAATAACGTCTTGAGCCACATCACTTTCTCTTAGATCTTGGAGAACAGATGACACAGTAAGTCTATAAGGCGCTATATAGACATCAATGAAACCAGGCACAAGACCTAAATAAGACGGGTTATTTAGTATAATCATAGTTTTCTTTGCGCCCATTTTCTTGGCAAGCAACGAAGACATGACATTTGTCTCATCATCATCAGTTAATGCACAAAATATATCAATATTTGCAATATTTTCACTTTTTAGAAGAGATTCATCTGTTGCTGAGCCATTTAGAACTATCGTTTTCTCTAATTCTTTCGACAATACCTTGCATCGATCATTGTTAGAGTCAATTAGCTTTACGTTATAGCCCTTTTCAATATATTTTGCTAAAGAAAAGCCTACTTTTCCACCGCCTACAATCATAATTCTGGAATATTGCTCTTCATGGTCTCTAAATTCATCAACAATTGGCCCTATATTGGATTCAGACGATATAAAGTAGACTTCGTCATTCTCTTTGATAATAGTATCCCCTGAAGGTATAAAAGGATTCCCTTTTCTGTATATGGAGGCCACAAAAGCATCAATATCTGGCATATCTTCCTTAATGCCTTTAAGCTCTCTTCCAACAAGCTTGCCTTTTTTCTTAGCTTTAACTGAAACTAGCTTAACCTTTCCATTAGCAAAACTTTCAATTTGATTTGCCCCTGGGTGATCAATTAACTCTTTTAAATGAGTTGTTATTTCATCTTCAGGACTTATAGGTATATCAATAACTCCTTCACCAAATATATCTAGTTTTCCAAAGTAACAGTTATCTCTGAAACGACATATAGTTTTTTTAACATCAAAGGCTTTTTTTGCAATTTGGCAAGCAACGATATTTACTTCGTCGTTAGATGTTACTGCAAGAACAATTGTGTCTTCATCGAGTCCAGATTTTTTTAATGTATTAAGATGAGAAGCAGACCCCTCAATAGTCATAATATCTAACTTATCTTCAAGTTCAGATAGTTTGTTTTTGTTTTCATCAACTACACAAACTTCATAGTTAGAACTAGATAAATTTCTTGCAAGACTGCTACCTATTCTACCAGCACCCAATATTACAATTTTCATATTTGATAAATTAAACCTCTTTTAATGTAATTAAAAGACTTCGTAGTAAATTAAATTATTTGATGAAGAACTCTTTATATGAATTAAAAGCATCCGCTGAGCTTATAATATTTTTATTTGGAAACTGTAAGTGAGTAATTACTATCGCTCTATCTGCTGTTTTCATATTTAATCCTGATTTATCAAATTTAAAATTTTCGTTGTCTACAAATGCATTATTTTTATCTAAAACATACATCCCTTTAATTTTCACGATTGTATTTTTATGTTCAAATGCTATACCCGGCCATTCATAATATGCTCTAAATTTGTTATATATTTCATCAGATGACATTTCAAAAGTTATCAGTGAATCTTGCTTGGTAATTTTTTTACAATAAGAAGATGCTTTATGATTTTGCTTTAACAGGCCAAAATTATTTTGGGTAATGTTTGATAATACAGTGAATATATTTTCTATAGCCAAATTACATAAATCTTCTTCGAGTGTTACTTTGTTATGATCATCACATACGTGCATTTCATATCTTTCTATGCAATCACCTTCATCTAATTTGTTGGTCATTTTAATAAAAGTAATACCAGTTTTTTTATCTCCATTTAAAAGGCAAGACTGAATTGGAGATGCGCCTCTGTATTTTGGAAGTAGTGAGTAGTGAATATTAATTGGCATAACATTTGGACTTGCTAACATCCAGTTTGGAAGTATTTTTCCATATGCTGCTACAACCAAAAAATCAAAGTCTAGTTTTAATAGAGTTTCTTTAAATTCTGCTGAATTCAAATCATCAGGCTTGAAGATCGGAAGGTTGGCCTCAGATGCAGTAAGAGATACATGAGATTGTTTTATTTTATTACCTCTTTTTTGAGCTACATCTGGTTTTGTTATAACCCCGACAATATTAATGCACTTATTATTACATAATGATTGCAGCAGTTTGGCTGAGGGTTCGGGCGTTCCAGCAAATAAAATATTCATAAAATTGCTTAAAATCTGTTAATTTCGCTCAAAATCTCTTTAATTCCTACTTTGAAAGCTTTTTCCTAATTCTATCGCGTTTAATAGGACTTATGTAATCAACCATTAATTTGCCTTCTAAATGGTCTATTTCATGTTGTATGCATATAGTTAGAAGCCCATTTGGGGTATCTTGATGTAATTCACCCGATAGATCCTGCCATTTAAGCTCTATTTTATCTGGTCTTATGATTTCTTCGCTAAACCCTGGAACTGAAAGACACCCCTCTTCGAAGGATGCAAGTGATTCTTTATTTAATATCTTGTATTCAGGATTAATAAAAATTCTTGGTTCATTCCTTTCTTCACTTAAATCCATAACTATTACACGGATATGTCTGTTTACTTGAGTTGCTGCAAGACCAATTCCATTATCTTCATACATTGTATGAAGCATATCCTGAGTAAGCTTTTCTAGACTTTTGTCGAATTTTTCAACTTTCTTAGCAACAGTTCTCAGCCTTGGATCTGGAAATTTTAAAATTTTTAGTTTTTCTGCCATCAAATCACTATTTTTTTATATATTCCGCCATTATAATCTCTTTGTATTATTAACAACTATTTATTTTAAAAATTATGACTAATTCAACCACAGATGTAGCGATAATAATGGGTTCGGACTCTGATTTGCCTATTGTAGAGGCTAGTTTTTCTATTTTGGATTCTTTTGGCGTCAACTACACAAAAAACGTAATGTCTGCTCACAGAACACCTCATGAGGTCATGGAGTTGATCAAAACCTCTGAAAACAATGGATGTAAGGTATTTATAGCTGCTGCAGGTATGGCAGCCCACCTTGCTGGTGCTGTTGCAGCACACTCAACAAGACCTGTTATAGGTATCCCAATAGAATCAGGCGGAATGGGCGGAATAGACTCCTTGCTATCAACAGCTATGATGCCTCCTGGTGTTCCAGTTGCTACTGTTGCTGTGGGAAAAGCTGGCGCAAAAAATAGCGCAATTCTAGCGGTTCAAATTTTAGCTACTTCAGACGATGGCTTGGCGGCAAAACTTTCAGAATATAAAAGTAATATGCGTGACGAGGTTCTAAAAAAAGATCAGGCACTTAATTCCTAATTGCATAAAAAATCGTTAAATCTTTTATCCTCGGCCAATCATTTGGCTGAGGGTAAGATTTTAATTCATCCTACAGAAGGCATCTGGGGAATAGGTTGCGATGCACTTAATAAAGAAAGTTTTTTAAGAATATATGATCTTAAAAAAAGACCAAAAAATAAAAGTTTTATTTTATTAATAGATTCACTCGACACCATCTCAAAATATATAAATAAACTATCAGTTGAAGAACTAAATTTCATTGATACAGTGTGGCCAGGACCAACTACATTGCTAATAGATTATGACGAAAAATTGCCAGAGCATTTACAAAACGCAAGTGGTAAAATAGCACTAAGAGTGAGTAATCACTATCCTATAAAAGCACTATTAGAAACATTTAGTGGAATAATGGTTTCAACATCAGCAAATATTTCCGGGCAAGAAAATTTAAATAATATTGATGAAATTATGAGTGTGTTCAACGAGTCTGACGTAGCTTATTTTGATGATAAACTAGGTAACAATAATAAACCCTCAAGAATAATTGACCTTCATACTAGAGCTGTAATTAGAGATTAATATGATTAAAAATCTAGAAAAAATATTTATTGATTCTCAGGCAGAGATAATCAAATCATTTACCGATCTAGAAAAATCTAAAAACGCAAAAATTGTATGTGATTCTTGGAAAAGACCTGAGGGAGGTGGCGGGAAAACATTCATAATTCAGGGTGGTAATTTTTTTGATAATTGCGCAGTAAATTTTTCCTCCATTAAGGGGAAAAAACTTCCGAAAGCAGCTCTTGGAAACCTGATAACAAAGTCTTCAAATTACGGATATCAGGCTATGGGCGTATCTGTTATATCACACCCAAAAAATCCCAATGTGCCAACCAGTCATATGAACATTAGATTGTTTTGTATTTTAGACAAAAAAAATAATATTAAAGACTGGTGGTCAGGTGGTGGTTATGATTTGACACCTTTTCTGCCCTATAAAAGTGATTGTAAAAAATGGCATAAAGATGCAAAAACTTTCTTAGACGGATATAACAAAACTCTCTATAAAAAATTCTCAAAAAATTGTAATGAATACTTTTATTTACCTCACAGGAATGAAAGAAGGGGCATAGGAGGCATTTTTTTTGACAATTTTAAACAATTAGGCCTTGAAAAGACCCTGCTGCTTTTGTCTGATACCGCTAGCCAATATAAAAATTCATATACAACACTTGCGAATCTAAGAAGGCAAAAAAAATATACCAAGTTACAAAAAGATTTTCAGTTGTTAAGAAGAGGAAGATATGCTGAATTTAATCTTGTTTATGACAGGGGAACTGCATTTGGTCTTCAATCAAATGGAAGAATAGAGTCGATACTTGCATCATTGCCAAGCGATGTTAAATGGTCTTATAAAAAAACAAAAGAGCACGAAGCTATGGAGAAAAGATTGCTTAAATTTATAGATACGGATTGGAATGTCTAAGATATTTAAATTAGGTGTTATTGGAAACCCGATTGAGCATTCGTTGTCTCCTTTTATTCATTCAAGATTTGCTAGGAAGGAAGGACTTAATTTAGATTACAAAGCATATAGAGTAGAGCAAGGAACTTTTGATAGTTTTATCTCCGAGTTTTTTTCAGATAAATATGCAATAGGATTGAACGTTACTCTGCCATTAAAGAATCTTGCTGCAACAAACATTAAAGGCAACATCAGCAACGAAGCAAAATTTATAAATGCAGTGAACACAATTATAAAAAAGGATAAGCAATTCTTCCTAGAATCAACTGATGGCTCAGGCTTTATTGATGACTTGCATAAAAAATCTATCAATCCTGAAGGAAAAAAAATATTGATTCTTGGAGCTGGCTCCGCTGTTGAAAGTATTTTATATAAACTATATAACTCCAAACCTGAGCATATAACCATTATTAATAGAACGAAAGAAAAAGCAGAAAGCTTATGTGCGAATTATAAAAATCCAGAGGTTGTTTCAACTTCTATGAAAGACTCAAAGTATGATCTTGTTATCAATGGAAGTTCAGCGGGATTAACAGGTGAATTTTCTGCTCCATCCAATATATCAGTATCTCAATCAGCTGTTTTTTACGACTTAAACTATTCACTAACAAAAACCCCTTTTTGTGAGTGGGCAGAAGAATACTCTAATCAAGTTTATGATGGGATTGGAATGCTGGTTAATCAAGCAGCCCTGTCATTCAATCACTGGTTTGGCACCATTCCTGAAACAAATTCAGTAATAAAAGATATTGAGGGCCTTTCAAAATGAAAAAAATGGTCCAATTCATAGCTGGTGCTAAATGTCCCAAATGTGGCGCTAAAGACACCATAGCTATCAATGCAGACAATGATCTAATTTATTGTGTAAAGTGTGATTTTTCAGAAGAAAGACCTAAGTCAGTAGCTGAGAAAAATGAGCTTATAAATGTTATAAATATGCAAGACTATAAAGCTTCTAAAAGCTAGTAAAAAAATGCACAAAAAGATATCATATGCACCGAAAAAGTACGTACATAATTTTGTTTTAATTATAGATATACCTTATAATTGCATATAACCAAATTTTATTTTGTAAAGCACACACATAGGATAAAAAAGATGTCTTTGAAATATTTTCATAATCTTCATTTAAAGATTTTTTCAGCATTGTTTGTTTTCGCATCTCCAATGCATGCAGACTGGTTTGCCTTGAATATGACAAGAGGCGTAACTGACATTAGTAACGAGGTATTTGAACTGCATATGCTTATCTTTTGGATATGCGTAGTAATTGGCGTAGTTGTATTTAGCGTTATGTTCTATTCCATGTATGCACATACAAAGAAAAAAAATCCAGTAGCAGCTTCTTTCCATGAAAATCATAAGCTTGAAATAGCATGGACCATAGTTCCATTTTTGATTCTTATTGCCATGGCTGTTCCTGCCTCAAAGACCTTAGTAAAAATTTACGATGATGAAGCTGGAGATGTAAACATTCAGGTTACTGGCTATCAGTGGAAATGGCAGTATAACTATCTTGAAGACGATATAAGTTTCTTTTCAAATCTCTCAACTGATATGGATGAGATTAATAATCTTGTTCCTAAGGGTGAGCACTACCTTCAAGAGGTAGATGAGATGGTCGTAATACCTGCTGGCAAAAAAGTAAGATTCTTGATTACAGCAAATGACGTAATTCATTCCTGGTGGATGCCAGCTTTTGCAATTAAACAAGACGCAATACCAGGTTTTGTGAATACTGCTTGGACTAAAGTCGACAAGCCAGGTGTATATCGAGGCAAGTGTACTGAGCTATGCGGCAAAAATCATGGATTTATGCCTATTGTTGTAAAGGTGGTTGAACAAGAAGAGTACAACCAATGGGTGGACGAAAAAAAACAAGCAGCTATTAAAATGGCAGAGCTCACTACGAAAGATTGGACAGCGCAAGAATTAGTTGAAAGAGGTGAAAGCGTATATGCAGTAAACTGTGTTGCATGCCACCAAACAAACGGACAAGGTATTCCAGGAATATTTCCTGCATTGGCTGGTAGCGATATTGTTATGAACCAAAAAGATAAAAATATTGAGATATTGATGGAAGGTGTTCAAGGAGCTGCAATGAATTCGTTTAGCTATTTATCTGAAGTAGAGCTGGCAGCTGTAATTACATATACCCGTCAATCATGGGGAAATGCTGAAAACGGAGATGGCGAAATAGTAGTTCCAAAAGATATTGTAGATTATAAAAAACCAAAGATTTAATATTAAAGAGAGTAAGTAAATATGAGCGCAGTAATAGAAAATCATCACGACGATCATCATCATGGTCCGGCAAAGGGCTTAACCAGATGGTTATACACAACTAACCATAAAGATATAGGTACTTTATATCTATGGTTTAGTTTTGCTATGTTCCTAATTGGTGGGGCAATGGCATTGGTTATAAGAGCTGAATTGTTTCAGCCGGGCATGCAAATAGTTGAACCGGAATTTTATAATCAAATGATCACACTGCATGGGTTGATAATGATTTTTGGCGGTGTCATGCCAGCTTTTGTTGGCTTAGCAAACTGGCTAGTTCCAATGATGATTGGTGCCCCAGATATGGCTTTGCCAAGAATGAATAATTTAAGTTTTTGGATATTGCCTTTTGCTTTCTTTATTTTATTATCATCTTTGTTTATGGATGGTGGAGCACCTAACTTCGGTTGGACATTCTATGCACCTCTATCAACAACATATGCACCTCCTAGTGTTACTTTTTTTATTTTCTCAGTTCATATAATGGGAGCCTCATCAATTATGGGAGCTATTAATGTAGTAGTAACTATTATGAACATGAGAGCTCCGGGTGTTACGTTAATGAAAATGCCTTTGTTTGTATGGTCTTGGCTCATAACAGCTTATTTATTAATAGCCGTTATGCCAGTACTTGCTGGTGCAGTAACCATGATGTTAATGGATATACATTTTGGAACCAGTTTCTTTAATGCAGCAGGTGGTGGTGATCCTGTATTATTTCAGCATATCTTCTGGTTCTTTGGTCACCCAGAGGTTTATATTATGATTCTGCCCGCCTTTGGAATTGTTTCTCATATAATTGAAACTTTTTCTAGGAAGCAGCTCTTTGGATATTCATCTATGGTTTGGGCGATGCTCTCGATTGCAATATTATCTTTTGTTGTTTGGGCTCATCATATGTTTACTGTTGGTTTGCCTCTCGCAGCGGAGTTATTTTTTATGTGGGCAACAATGTTAATTGCTGTTCCAACAGGAGTTAAAGTTTTCAACTGGGTTGCAACGATGTTTAAAGGATCTCTTACATTTGAAACCCCAATGCTTTTTGCAATTGCATTTGTTGTGTTATTTACTATTGGTGGTTTATCAGGTCTGATGCTTGCGATAGTGCCGGCTGATTTCCAATATCACGACACATATTTTGTTGTAGCTCACTTCCACTATGTATTAGTTCCTGGAGCTATCTTCTCAATAATGGCAGCTGTTTATTACTGGATACCAAAATGGTCTGGAAATATGTACGATGAAAGATTGGGTAAACTTCATTTCTGGCTATCTTTTATTGGCGTTAATGTTACCTTCTTCCCTCAGCACTTTATTGGGCTTGCAGGTATGCCTAGGAGATATCCAGATTACGCATTGCAATTTGCAGACTGGAACATGGTTTCTTCTGTTGGAGCTTTTTTGTTTGGTGTTTCTCAAATTTTATTTTTATTTATAGTTGTTAAGACTGTGATGGGTGGTAAAAAAGCAACCGATCAAGTTTGGGAAGGTGCAAGAGGTCTTGAGTGGACTGTTGCCTCACCCGCTCCTTATCATACATTTACAACACCTCCAAAAGTTGATTAATGAATCCTGAAGCCAAAAAAACATTAAGAAGACTGGTAATAGCTGTTCCGTTGATGTTTGCCTTTGGCTTTGCTTTAGTGCCTCTATACAATGTTTTTTGTGAGGTCACTGGCATCAATGGAAAGGTCTTTCAATCAGATAACGCAGAAAAGCTGGTCATTGAAGATGGAAGGCCATTAGGACTTCAGTTCATATCTACTAATAATGAAAATATGCCATGGACATTTAAACCTTCTGAAGATGTTATGACTATTTCTACTGGCAAATACTATACAGCTACTTTTTATGTAAAAAACACTACAAATAAGACAATGACTGCTCAAGCAGTGCCAAGTGTTGCGCCTTCAAATGCTGCAGCACACCTTAAGAAATTAGAGTGTTTCTGCTTTGAACAACAAGAACTGAAGCCCGGTGAAGACGCATTACTTCCTGTTAGATTGCTGGTCTCAGATGAGCTTCCTGAAAATATTGAAAACATAATTTTATCTTATACAATTTTTGATGTTACAGAATATGATGATGAGGCAGTTGCCCAGCACATGCATGAAGAACATCACGAAATGGAGCATTAAAAAATGAGCGCACAAACTTATTACGTACCTGAACAAAGTAGATTTCCTATTTTCATGGCGTTATCTTTATTTTTATTGGTAATGGGTGCTAGCAGCACAATTAATAATCTTGATAATCCAGATAGCAACTCAGCTTATATTTTATATGCAGGATTTATTTCACTATTTACAACATTATTTTTTTGGTTTCGACAGGTTATTAAAGAGCACCTAGCTGGCCTAGATAGCAATCAATTAAAAACATCCTATGTTTATGGAATGGCTTGGTTTATTTTTTCAGAGGTTATGTTTTTTGCTGCTTTTTTTGGAGCACTATTTTACGTAAGAAGCTTTGCGGTTCCTTGGTTAAGTGGCGAAGGCGAAAACGGGGTTGGTATTTCTGCAATTGGTTTGTGGGAAGGTTTTGAATCCTCATGGCCTGTTATGACAACTCCAGACAAAGGTGCCGAATATGCATTAGCAGAAAAAAGTATGGCCTGGCCTGGCTGGGGGCATGCATTAGAGTGGCTGCCACTATGGAATACAATTGTTTTGTTAAGTTCAAGTGTAACCGTTCATTTTGCTCATATTGGTCTTAAAAATGGAGATAGAAAAAAGTTTAATCGTTTCTTAGGCATAACAGTTGGCTTAGCTTTAATCTTTGTTGGTCTTCAGGCTGCAGAGTACTATGAAGCTTATGCACATTACGGCCTTACATTAAACTCAGGCATTTATGGTTCAACATTTTTTATGCTTACAGGCTTCCACGGCTTCCACGTAATGATGGGAGGTTTTATGCTTGCAGTTATGTTGGCTAGATCAGTTTTTGCTGGGCACTTTGAAGATCACGATCATTTTGGATTTGAAGCAGCCTCATGGTATTGGCATTTTGTTGATGTGGTCTGGGTAATGTTGTTTTTATTTGTTTATATACTGTAATAATTAAGACTCATCCCAAGGAACTGTGTTGCCTAATTCACCAGTTATTAAGCCTATAGTTACAAGAATTACTAAAATGACAGCTAGCGTGACCCTAAAACCTAAGCTATAGACAGTTCTTTTGCTATCTGGCTTGCCTTGGTCAACGATTAAAAAGTAAAGACCACTACCAAGTGATACCATTATTAAGAAGACATCTATATAAATAAGGGTTTTAATCATGGTGCCATTTTAAAGCAATTATGAATTTAATATATGAATTTTAAAAAATTTAATCCAGGAAAAAAAATAACAGTCTTTTTTATTTTTTTTGCTACAACTTTTTTTCTTCTTGGCCTATGGCAGGTTGAAAGAGGCCATGAGAAATCAAATTTAATTGAACAGTTTAATAGTAATATCACAAAGACTCCCAAATCAATTTCAGAGGAATCTTCTAAATGGGATAGAGTTATAGTCAAAGGAGTCTGGAACGGGTCTAAGCAGATACTTATTGATAATGTTATAAGTTCTGGTATTGCTGGATATAAGGTTTTAACACCTTTACAGATCAATGAAACAGAAACATACATATTGGTTGATCGTGGTTGGATTTCCCAAGGCAAGTCTAGAGATACCTTGCCTGGAATTGATATAAAAGATGAATATGTTGAAGTGAATGGAATTCTTGAAGATCCAGAGCTTGGCTTTGTATTGTCAGAAGATCTAGTTACTGATAATTGGCCCAAGGTTTCACAGACAAAAAACCTTGATGTTTTGAGAAAGGAGTTTGATGAGCAATTGTCTTCATATATTTTAGTTGCAGATCCCACATTAAAAAGTAGTCTTGCTTATATGAAAATTGTTCCAAGCAATATGACAGCTGAAAAACATTTTGGATATGCCATTCAGTGGTTCACAATGCTTATTGCATTATGTTTAATGTATTTATGGATAGGGTTTAAAAAAAATGAAGAATAAGATATTTTTAGCAATTCTTTTATTAACACCAATTTTGGTAGTTACTTTTTCGTCTCTTTATTTTGTTTTGGGGTATTCCCCTGAAGGAACAAAAAACAATGGTGTATTTTTTAAAAGCTATTTTAATTTTGAGCAGTTTAACAATGTAAAAAATGAGAAGCTTATTGAGTTTGAAGATGGCAAGTGGGTTATGGGCGTATATGTAACCGATATATCAAAGTCAAAAGAATCACTTTATTTAATGAGGCAGTTAAATGTTGCACTTAATAGAGACATATACAAGCTTAAGCGTGTTGCTTTCTTTTCAAACCTTCAATTAAAAACTGAGATTGATGATTTAATCCAGGAATACCCAAGAATTGAATTGGTCAATGACAAAAACGGCGTATTAATTAATGTACTTCAAAAAAACTCAACTCTTGATATGTTTCAAGAAAATCCTATTTTTATAATTGATCCCTATGGCAGGGCGGTAATGTATTTCAATCCCGGAACCGATCCAAAAAAAATTCTTAAAGACTTAAAGGTACTAATCTAATGAATAATATTAAAAATTTATCACTTTTTGGCATATGCTTAGCTTTTGTGGTCATTGCATTAGGAGCCTGGACCAGGCTTGTAGATGCGGGCCTTGGCTGTCCAGACTGGCCTGGATGTTATGGCTTTGTTGTTTTTCCAACTAATGAAGCTGAGATAGCTTTAGCTGAGGCCAGATACCCAACATTTCCATATGATATAAACAAAGCAATACCTGAAGTTGTGCATAGATACTTCGCAGCTGCTCTAGGCTTTTTAGCAATAATCATGGTTTATTATTCTTTTAAGCAAAATGAGAATAAAAATATTAGACGTTGGACAATAGGCTTGTTAATTTTTATCTGTTGCCAGGGTCTTTTTGGTTATTTAACTGTTAGCTTATTGTTGTTACCTATAATAGTTACTGCCCACCTTTTTGGCGGTTTTACAACTTTAACTTTATTTTTTCTTATTTTTTTAATGTCCGGTAAATTTGATATTTTAGAGAAAATGGCAATTCCAAGGTTAAAGACTATTGCGGGAATAGCCCTTGCAGTTTTGCTTTTTCAGATTTTTTTAGGAGTTTGGACAAGCACAAATTATGCCTCTTTGGCCTGCGCAGATTTTCCAACTTGTCAGGGAACTTATATCCCAGAAATGGACTTCAAAAATGGGTTTAATCTTAATCAAGAGGTTGGCCCAAACTACTTATATGGACTATTAGATAATCCTTCTAGAGTAGCAATTCATTATTCACATAGAGTCTCCGCGATTTTAGTTGCCGTGGTTTTTTTAATTCTTATTTCAAAACTTTGGTTTTCCAACGCTGCTCCACTTGCATCAACAATTGGAATTCTTCTATTAACCCAGATTAGCTTGGGCATAATCAATGTTGTATATGTATTGCCTTTATACGTGGCAATAGCACACAATCTAGTTGCAGCCCTTTTGTTATTAGCTATTTTTACAGTTAATTATTTAGCTTGGAAAAAATGAAACTCTTAAGAAGTTACTACCTGCTCTGTAAGCCTAATGTAGTCTATATGATGCTTATTTGTGCCTTGGTAGGAATGCTTCTGGCTGAACAAACAATTAGTTCAGTTTCAACAATTTTAATCGCATTAATTGGAATTGCCTTATGTTCAGGCTCAGCTGCCGCAATCAACCAAGTTATTGATAGAAAAGCAGATGCAGCCATGACTCGAACTGATCAAAGACCTCTTCCCCAAGGAGAGCTTAGTGCACTTCATGCTTCTTCTTTTGCTTTGGTGATTGGTGTTGTAGGAGCTTTAATTTTATTCCTATACATAAATACATTAACAATGATCTTAACCCTTGCCTCGTTAATTGGTTATGCATTTATTTATACTGTATATCTAAAAAGAGCAACACCACAAAATATTGTTATTGGTGGTTTAGCAGGAGCGGCGCCTCCGCTATTAGGTTGGGCTGCAATTTCCAATACGATAGATCCCTACGCACTTTTATTAGTCCTAATAATTTTTGTTTGGACTCCGCCACACTTTTGGGCATTGGCAATTTATCGAAAGGAAGAATATGCAAAAGAGTCTATCCCAATGCTTCCAGTTACTCATGGAGTTGCATTTACTAAACTTCAAATTGTCTTGTACACAATTATTTTATTTATCGTTAGTGTTCTCCCATACATAGTATTAATGTCTGGAGTTATTTATCTAGTTTCAGCAATAATACTTAGTTCAATATTTATGTACTACGCAGTTAAGTTATATTTTACTGATGACGACACTGTTGCAATGAAAACATTTAATTTTTCTATCTATTATATTTTTCTTATATTTGTAGCTTTGTTGCTTGATCATTATCTTGTCTCATGAAAGGAATAAATAGAAACTTACTACTAATAGCTATCTTCATGATAACCATTCTTGGTTTATTTATTAACAAATTAACAACGCCTAGAACACTTTCGAGTGATGAGTTGCTTGTTAACGGCCTATTTTTATTCAATGACCCAAAACAAATATCAGATTTTGAATTTTTCTCCTCTAAAGAAAAAACATTTACAAAAAATGATCTCAGAGGTAAGTGGACTCTGATGTATTTTGGTTTTACAAAATGTCCCGATGAATGTCCAACAACGATGTATCAACTATCTAAACTGATAAAAGTACTTAGAGACAAAGACTATAAATTAGATGATAAGCAGTGGGTTTTGGTATCAATTGATCCTGAAAGAGATACCCCAGATATGATAGATAAATATGCTAAGGGATTTGACAAAGATTTTATTGGTGTAAGCAATGCTAGACCAATGCTCTTAAGTTTAGCTACTCAATTGTCAGTTAATAATGTGATGCCAGATCACTCAAACCACATGGATCACTCCCATTTAGATAATCATGTAAACAATATTATTTTATTGGATCCAAATGGGGATTTTGCTGGAATATTTAGACCGCCTTTTGATATTTCAAGGCTTTCTTTAACTTATCAATCTGTTACAAATTAAATCATGTTTGTAACAGATTTTTAATACAATTAGGATAAATTTAAATTATGGATAATTCAAAAAGACTATTTATGAAACGTGCAGGACAGTCTTCTGCAATGTTAATGTTATTCGCATATGGTGGAGGCAAGTTATTTGCTGCTAACAACCCAATATCATCAATGACAAAATGGGATGGGCTGTTACTAAAAGATCCAAAAGCTTTATTTGATTTACCTAAAGACTTTTCATACAAAGTGCTTATGTCCACTGGTGATGTTATGACAGATGGCCTTAAGTATGGTGGAAGACCAGATGGAATGGGTGCTTTTGAATTAAAAGACGGCTCAGTAGCATTAGTAGTTAATCATGAAACAAAGAATAGAGATAAGCATTTAGAACTATCAACAGCATACAATGAATCCAATGGTAGACCGTTTTCTGGTGGAACAAGTACCATTGTCCTTGAATCAGATGGTTTGACTTTAAAGCGTGCTAACAGAAGCCTTTCAGGAACAATCGACAATTGTGCCGGCGGAACCACCCCATGGAATACATGGATTTCATGTGAAGAAACATATAGAGAAAATCACGGTTATGCTTTTGAAGTAGACCCAGAGGCTGATTCACTTAAAGGCTACAAAAGATTAACCCATATGGGTAGATTTCAAAGAGAAGCAATAACAGTTGATTTGAATGACCCAAATGGAAGTGTTTATCAAACCGAAGATGATTACAGTGGCTTATTCTATAAGTTTGTACCAAACAAAAAGAATAATCTCAGCGGAAGAGGAAAGCTTTACGCACTAAAAATACCGGGAGTTGAAAATACCTCAAACAGAGATGGCATGATTCGTGTTGGAGACAATTTTCCTGTTGAATGGGTTCGCATAAAAGACCCTTTGGCAAAATCTACCAAAACTAAAATTCAAGGTAAAAAAATTGGCGCTTCAATTTTTAATGGAGGGGAAGGAATTATTTTCACAAATGATAAAAATATGACTTCCAACATATTTTTTACATGTAAAAAAGGTGGCAAGGCCGGCCTAGGGCAAATTTGGAAATATTCTCCTGTAAATTCAAAAATATCACTCTTCTATGAATCTGATAACGCTAACAATCTTTGGGAAGGCGACAACATTAATATAACTCCATGGGGAGATCTTATAATTTGTGAAGATAATGGCAGTAATGCTTGCAAGCTCATTGGTTGTACGCCTAATGGGACCCTTTATCCTCTGGGAAGAGTTGCAGGAAATAGCAGCTCAGAAATTGCTGGCATATGTTTCTCACCTGATGGAAAAAATATGTATCTTAATATTCAGGATAGAGGCAAAACTATTGCTGTTACAGGTGACTGGAATAAAATCAGAGAATTTAGAGATCGGCTAGATTCCGACATAGTTCATCATGAAGCTTAGTACCGATCAAATGCTAATGATTAAAATGTATTGAGTCGATATTTAATTTATTGAATCTGTTACAAGTTTAAAAAACTGACTTGGGTTAAAATTAGTATTTAAATTAGCACCCAAACCTCTTGGAACAGTTGCTACCCAGTTTGAATTAGATATATCGGAATTAACCAATTTCATCTTTTTTTCTTGAGAAAGGTTTTGTATAGGCTGATATAAGCTTGCTCTAACAACAACAAGATTTCTTGAAAAGTCGATCATTATATATTGACCATCAAATCCTATGGTTGAAATTATCCATTCATTGCATTGATCATTTGATTGGGGTTTTGCACATATGGTCCAAAACTGAAGACCATATGAAGTTATATTTTTAATTTTATTAACATAACTTTCATATTTTTGATTGCTTCCTTCCCAAACTCCATTTAATAGCAGCATATAACCAAACTTTGCAAAATCTCTTGCTGTTGTATCTAAACAGCAATATGCTAAATAATTTCCATTAGACTGACCATCTGATGTGAAATCCTTCCACCAGCTGGCATCAATACCAATTTTGGAAAATAAATTATATTCAGCATATGTTTGAATATCTTGACCAGTTGCTCTAAAAATAATTTCCCCCAATACCATAGTGTCACAATTTGAATATACAAAATCACCCTTAGAGTAAATTCGTTGCCCATTGTTGTACCAAGGATGAAATATTCCTTCAGCAGCATAGTTTCTATCAATACATCCTGTCATCTGATCATCTGAAAAAACAATGTTTCCTCCAGATGAAGAATCTGAAGAATTTGTACATTCAGTTAGTGAATTATTCAAAAAATCATAACAGGCAGGATATAGACCAGATCTCATATCTAATAGATTCTTTATAGTTATTGTGTTTCTATTATCTGATGACCATTCAGATATATAATCCGAAGCACTATTTTGAATTGAGTCTATATGACCATTTTCTTCAGCTATTCCAACTAATACACTTGTAAAGGACTTGGCTGTAGACCATGAAGTGATTAGACTTTCCTTGTTTCTATTTCCGTAAATATCTTTGTATAAATTTGAACTAGAATTTAATAATGAGGCTAGTGTTTCTGCCTCATTATTGGTTATACCTCTATACCTTTCATAAATTAGTTTTCCATCTTTTATTACTACTGCTGCTTGAGTAAATGAGCCTTCTTTAAAAGCATAATTAAATGCTTGGTCTAAAATGTCACTATTCATTCCAACACTTTCAGGTGCAGAGTATTCCCATACCATGGGATGCGATGGATAATTAGTAACTATAGAATCTTGGTTTTCCGTTTCATTATTTTGAGATGAGCCGCTGCTACAAGAAACAATAAAAAATAAAACTAAATATTTAAATTTTTTGTAAGTTTTAGAAATTGATAACAACTTTTCCCTTCGCTTTTCTATTTTTGAGATGAGCAATAGCCTCTGCAGAAGTCTCTAGTGTAAATTTATCTGAAGGGCTAGGATTAATTTTTCCATCTTTATACATTTCGAACAACTCCTCAAAGTTCTTTTGATTTTCTGCTGGGAACATACCGGTCCATGCACCCCAAAAGACTCCGACAATTTGACAGCCTTTTAGTAAAGTCAAATTCAATGGCATCTTAGGAATTTGATCTGCTCCGGCCGCAAAGCCAATGACAAGATACCTACCATCCCATGCTATAGATCTCAGGCATGGCTCAGCATATGTTCCGCCAACCGGATCATAAATAACATTTGGTCCTAGCCCCCCTGTTAATTCTTTAATTTTGCTTGATAGCTCTTTTTGCTGATCTCTATCAAGGTTTCCTGATGGATAAACGAAACCTTCATCTGCACCGTTTTCTATGCAGATATCAACTTTCTCTTGAGTTGATGCGGCCGCTATAACTTTGGCGCCCATTGCTTTACCTAGTTGAACAGTTGCTAAACCTACACCGCCCGAAGCCCCAAGAACTAAAAGAGTTTCACCAGCTTTAAGATTTGCTCTTTGTTTTAATGCATATATAGAGGTTCCGTATGTAACAGACAGTGCAGCAGCTATTTCAAACTCCATATTTTCAGGTATGGGCCTGACATTATTTTTATGTGCTAATATTTTTTCACATATACCGCCTACGCCAGTTGCAGCAAAAACCTTGTCGCCGACATTAAACCCTTCAACTCCATCACCTATTTCTAAAACTACTCCTGCTGACTCTCCTCCAGGAATAAAAGGAAGTGGCGGCTGAAATTGATATAAACCTTGGATCATTAAAACATCAGGAAAATTTACACTCGCAGACTTTACTTCAATAATGATGTGATCTTCAGAAATCTCTGGATCTGCAACATCGTTTACAACTAATTTTTCTGGACCGCCAAGTTCTACACATTGTAAGGCTTTCATATTTACCCCTATTTATATTTTTGAGTTGTATGAGTTAACAAACTCATCAAAAGCTATTTCTTTTTTTTGATTTATTCTATCAAACTCTTTTAATGAATCACTAGCTTCCTTTTTGCACAATTCAACGTCAATATTTGAAAAAGAATTAATTGTCTGATAATTTTCAATAGTTTTTTTAATACCATAATCATGAAACGATTCTGCTTGGTTAAAATTATTTTTCTTAAAGTTCCCTAAATTTTTAATGGCATCAACAAAAGCCTGATCTTCAAATTCTAATGCTAACTGCCCAAGGTTTTTAATTAGTTCTTGCCTAGCTACATTTATAGATATTTCCTTATCTTTATAAAAGACCTTAAGGTTAGGGTTTCTGCCTGATTTAATTACATTTTTATCTTGTTGTTCAATTTGAATTTTTTCTTTGTCAGTCATTTTTCGACTTGGCGTTATTAAACAATAAATTAGTAGAAGATCTAGTATTCTAATATGATCTTTAGAAATGCCGATCGCCTCATTTGGATTGAGATCAATTCCTCTAACTTCAACATACTGAATGCCCTGTTCTCTAAGAAGCTGATAAGGTCTCTGACCACTTTTGCCTGCTCTTTTTGGCCTAATGCAGTCATAAAGTTCATTTTCAATTTGTAAAATACCATTCGATATTTGATGAAACTTATTGTCATTATCTTTTAGTCCAAGTTTCTCAAAATCAGAATAAGGATTTATTATTGCGTTTTTTAGTTCAGACAAAAATGCATCTAGATCATTATATTTAAAATTGAGATTTTTTTGAGCTTTGCTTTGATAGCCAATATCGCTCATTCGCAGTGAAGTTGCATAGGGTTTAAATAAATCTGATTCATTGAGAATATCTAAATCATTAGCTCTGCCTGAAACAAAAGATTTGTCTACAACCGGAGAGTTGCCAAATTCAATTAACACGAACCAAAATAATCTTTTGAAATTTCTGATTAAATTTAGATAAGCTTTATTTTTCTCATTTTGAGATGAATATCCTAGATGTTTTAATGATTTATCACATATAGAAAAGTTATAGTGTATGCCTGATACGCATTGCATTGTTTTCCCATACCTAATGGCAAGGCCTTTTCGATAAACATGTTTAAGTCTACCCATATTAGTTTTTCCATATGTTGCAATATTTATTTTGGCCTCATCTTCTATTTTTGGAGGCATAGAAAACGGCCAGAGCATTTCTCCATCTTTTAGATTTTGATTTATAAAAATATGAATTATTTTTAGTTTTTCATAAAGCTCATCGATGTTTGTATAGGTGGGTGTAACGATCTCAATTAGAGATTCTGCAAAGTCAGTAGTTATTGATGGGTTTGTATAAGAAGATCCAAGAGTTTCTGGATGTTTTTTGTTTGAGATATAGCCGTTTTGAGTAACTCTTAATGACTCTTTCTCAATACCTCTTTCTATTATAAGGTTTGAGAAGAAAGATTGATTTTTAAGATTTTCTAATAGATTGTGGAAGTCCACAGCTTTCTCTAAAATTTTGGTCCTGCAGAAATAATATCATGTCCGACATCAAATTTTTTAAAGTTATTTTGGAATTTTTCGACTAATTCTTTTAAGTATGCTTGATAGTTTTCACCATCTGACCATGTCTCAATTGGGTTTAATAGTTTGCTGTCAACTCCATCAACATTTTTTGGTATTTCTAAATTAAGTCCTGGAATATGCTGAGTCTCAACATCATTAAGCTCACCATTTTGAATAGCATTAACTATCCTTCTTGTGGTTGGTATATCAAACCTCGAACCAGTACCATACGGACCACCAGTCCATCCAGTATTTACAAGAAAAACTTTGGAGTTATAAGCCTCGACTCTTTTCATTAATAAATCAGCATATACTCCTGCAGGTCTTGGAAAGAAGGGTGCACCAAAACATGTTGAAAAAGTAGATTCGATAGAAGAGCTTGATCCAATTTCTGTTGAACCAACTTTTGCTGTATAGCCGCTTAGAAAATGATAGGCAGCAGCCTCCTTTGAGAGAATGGATACGGGGGGTATTAACCCGGTTAAGTCACAAGTTAAAAATATTACTGTTTCAGGTTCACCAGCAGCATTTTCTTCTACAGCATCTTCAATATGAGATCTGGGATAACAACATCTTCCGTTTTCAGATAGTGTGGTGTTGTAATAATCAGGTTCATTGGCTTTATTCAAAAAAACGTTTTCAATAACACTGCCATGCTTGATTGCATTGTAAATTACAGGTTCATTTTTCTCAGAGAGGTCTATAGTTTTGGCATAACATCCACCTTCAAAATTGAAGACAGAGCCTTGACCCCAGCCATGCTCATCATCACCAATTAACGAACAAGTTGGGTCTGCTGATAGAGTTGTTTTACCAGTTCCTGACAAGCCAAAAAATAAGGCTACCTTTCCTTCAGAGTTAACATTGGCTGAGCAGTGCATAGGAAGAACATCTTTTTCAGGTAGTAAGAAATTTTGAGCAGAAAACATAGATTTTTTAAGCTCGCCTGCATACTTCATCCCAGCAAGCAGAACTTTTCTTTTTTCAAAGTTTATTATCACGCAGCCTTCTGAATTAGTTCCATCTTCTTCAGGAATACACTCATAATTACATGCACTTAAAATTTCCCATTCCTCTTTCTTTGATGGATTATATTCTTCTGGAACAACAAATATTAATCTTGCAAATAAACCATGCCAGGCAGTCTCTGTTGTAACCTTGATAGGCAAATAATGATCTTCATGAGAACCAACATGGAGCTGAGAAGTATATCTATTTTTTTTAGAAAGATAGCTTTCAACTTTATCCCAAAGCAAATCAAACTTTTGTGAGTTAAAAGGCTTATTTATATCACCCCAATCTATGAGATCTGAAGTTGTTGGCTCGTCTACAATGAATCTATCATTAGGGCTTCTGCCTGTCCTAGATCCAGTAGAGGTAGAAAAAGCGCCATTGCTGGCAATAATCCCTTCATTATTTTTTACAGCTTCTGAAATTAGCTCTTCATTATTTAGATAAAGTGCTTGTGCTGTATTTGTTTCGTTCATATTTAACCCTATTAAAACATATAACAGTAAATTATTTACATATTTGTAGTGAATTAAATATTACGATCAGATGATAGTCAAACTGTATTACAAATCCTTTACCTATAGGCTTAATAGGTAATTTTACTTGTAGTTTTGTTACAAAATATTAGATTTTATACTCTTAATATTTTTAAAATAGATGATATCAAGAAAACTAGAAAAAATATAAAGCCCCATTCAGCAAAGTTAAAAATGAAACTCCAGTTAACTTCAGCACAAGTTGGGCCTCCCTTATATGCATTTGCAATGCCTCCAAAAAAACCAAAATATTCTATTTGTGTCTCTAATGGCATGCCACACCCCATTGGCAAATTACTTATTTCTTCTTGGCTTAAATTTTGAAGATATATCTGTTTTCCTGTTACAGCTAGTCCAGCTATAGATGCCAACACTATAAGAAATTTATCAATTAGAAATAATTTCTTTGCTATAAATCCAAAAAATGCTATCAACGCAATAATGCCAAAAACATATCTTGTCATTATGCACATTGGGCAGGCTTGAAGACCTAATATATTGTCCATCAAGATTGCTAATAAAATTATTGTAGTTGCACCTAAACATGAGGCTATTTCGAAATAGTTT
This sequence comes from uncultured SAR86 cluster bacterium, assembly GCA_902556355.1. Lineage (GTDB taxonomy): Bacteria > Pseudomonadota > Gammaproteobacteria > Magnimaribacterales > D2472 > SCGC-AAA076-P13. Next base: position 2,340 of record CACDVW010000009.1, on the reverse strand, counting down.
TGATACACTGAAATAGTAAAATTTTTAAGACGTTTAAACATAAAAATAGACTCGTTTTACAATAGTATAAGAAATACTTTTACAGAATACACCTTAGACAGGGAATTAAATTAATATGAAAGATAGAGTTTTTATAATCGATGGTTCTTCATATTTATATCGTGCATATCACGCGATGCCCCCGTTAAGTACGTCAAAAGGTCAGCCTACTGGAGCAATCAAGGGAGTCACTAATATGCTGATGACTTTAAAAAAAGATAGTGAAGGATCACCAATAATTGTAGTTTTTGATGCTAAGGGAAAAACTTTTAGAAGTGAAATTTATAAAGAATATAAAGCCAACAGACCACCCATGCCTGACGACTTGAGGGAGCAGCTAAAGCCTCTGAAGGAAATTTGTAAAGCAATTGGATTTCCTCTTATTGAGATTCCAGGAGTTGAAGCAGATGATGTAATTGCAACTTTGGTAAATAAGGCAAAAGAAAAAAAATTTAAAGCAGTCATTTCTTCATTGGATAAAGATCTGATGCAATTGGTTGAAGATCCAAATATAACAATTATGAATACAATGAAGCATCAAATTTTTACCGAAGACAAGGTATTTGAAAAATTTGGTGTTCAGCCAAATCAAATCAGAGACATGCTTGCTTTGGTTGGAGACAGTTCTGACAATATCCCCGGAGTTCCTAAAGTTGGTCAAAAAACAGCAGCCAAGTGGCTGAATGAATATAAGAATTTAGATGGTATAAAAGATAATGCTGAATCAATTAAGGGTGTTGTTGGAGAAAATCTCCGCAACTCTCTTGCTGACCTGGAAAGAAATGTTGAGCTAGTATCATTGAAACAAGATGTTGAACTTGGTGTGGACTTTGATAGTTTGCTCCAGCTCAATCCCCATCAAGAAAGATTAGATGAGCTTTTTGCTGATCTAGAGTTTAAAGCGTTGCCAAAAAATACTTCAACAAAATTAACGAGTAAAGCTTCTAAACAAACAGATGTTAAAGAAATCCTCAAAGAGAAAAACAAAAACTATGAAACTGTTTATAGTAAAGATCAGCTTCAAGCATGGGCCAAAAACCTTGATGAATGTAAAGTTTATGCAATAGATACCGAAACAGATTCACTGGATACAATTACTGCTAATCTTGTCGGCATATCATTATCTGTTAAAGAGGGAGCTGGATGTTATATACCCATAGGCCACACCTATGAAGGCTGTTCCGATCAGCCAAGTTTAGATTTAGTAATTGAAATTATTGGCAAGGCTATAGAGCGAAATAAGGAAAAAGCTGTTGGCCAGAATCTAAAATTTGATATACCAATTTTATCTAGGCATAAGATTCAGTTAGATAAATTTCATGCAGATACCATGCTTATGTCATATGTTCTTAATAGCACCGCAACCAGACATGGTATGGATAAGTTAGCTTTATATTATCTTGATTATGAAACAATAAAGTATGGTGATGTTGCTGGCACAGCTTCAAAACAAATTAGCTTTGCAGAGGTTGAAATTGATGTTGCAACTAATTATGCGGCAGAAGATGCAGATATAACTTTAAGGCTCTATAACAAACTTGAGGGACTGCTTAAAGACAAACCAACACAAAAAAAATTACTGGAAGACATTGAGTATCCACTTGTCCATGTTCTCTCCAAAGTTGAACAAAACGGAGCAAAAATAGACAAAGAAAAGTTGGCCGCTCACTCAGAAGAGCTTGCAGAAAAAATATCAGATTTAAGCTCTCAGGCTTTCAAAATTGCTGGTGAAGAATTTAATTTAGACTCACCCAAGCAACTCTTAGAAGTTTTATATGAAAAGCTTAAGTTACCAGTTCTCAAGAAAACTCCTAAAGGACAGCCATCAACAAATGAAGAAACCCTTCAAAGACTATCAGAAGAATATGAGTTACCAAAAATTATTCTTCAATATAGAACTTTGGCAAAGCTTAAATCAACCTATACCGACAGTCTTATTAAAATTGAGAACCCAGCAACACAAAGAATCCATACTTCATATCAACAAGCTATAACTTCAACCGGAAGGCTTTCATCTACAGAACCTAATTTACAGAACATACCAATTAAAACCTCAGAAGGTAGAAGAATAAGAGAAGCTTTTGTTCCAGAGAGAGGGAATGTTTTGATATCAGCAGATTATTCACAGATTGAACTTAGAATTATGGCGCATCTTTCAAAAGATAAAAATTTAACAAATGCTTTTAATAAAGGATTAGATGTTCATTCTTCGACAGCTGCAGAAGTCTTTGGAGTAAATATAGAAAATGTAACGGATGAGCAAAGAAGAAGTGCAAAAGCAATTAACTTTGGACTAATGTA
>CACDVW010000008.1 GCA_902556355.1 uncultured SAR86 cluster bacterium | reverse complement strand
AAGAACTTATAAAATCACGATATTCTGTTAGAAGCTTCACTAATGAAGAAATAGATATTGAAACTATCAAAGAGATACTAGAAATTTCTAGCTGCGCTCCTTCTGGGGGTAATATCCAGCCATGGAAAATTTATGTTGTAACTAATAATGCAAAAGAAAAGCTTGTTGAAAAAGCTCTTGCTAACTATGACAATGGCGTACAAGAAAAAATAGAATACGAGATATACCCCAACCCATTGGACGAAGAGTATAAAAAAAGAAGATCGGAATGTGCCAAGGATATGTATACAGCTTTGTCTATTAAACAAGATGATATTGAATCGAGACTTTCGCAAATAAGAGAGAATTTTAAGTTTTTTGGTGCTCCGGTTGGGATGATAGTCACTATTGATAAAGCATTTGCTGAGAATGGATGGGGACATGTTGGAATGTTTATTCAAAATATCTGTTTAAGTACTGTTGAGCGTGGCATGGGAACTTGCCTTCAAGAATCTTGGTCAATATATCCAGAAACTGTTAAAGATATTCTTAACATTCCAGATAACGAAGTTGTTTGGTGTGGGATTGCATTAGGCTATCCAAATAAAGAGCATCCAATAAATAACTATAGAACATCAAGAGAATCTATAGAAAAGTTTGTAACTTTCATTGAGTGAAGTAATTTGAAACTTGATCTACAAAATACCTTTTTAGAGAGTTTAAGTGAAATGTGCGAAAAGAGTTATGCAACTCCAGCACCAGCGCCGGAATTACTTATATTCAATAATTCACTTGCAGAAGAATTAAATTTAAGCTCTTTGGCAAAGAATCAAAATAAATGTACCGAGATATTTTCAGGAAGAGAAGTTTTAAAAGACTCTCAGCCCATAGCTCAAGCATATTCTGGTCACCAGTTTGGTCACTTCAATCTTGCACTTGGTGATGGAAGAGCTTTATTGCTTGGTGAATCTGTAAATACAAATGGTGATCTAAGAGATATTCAATTAAAAGGATCTGGGCCAACACCATTTTCAAGAAGAGGAGATGGTAAATCTGCATTGGGACCAGTGCTAAGAGAGTATCTAATTAGTGAAAGTATGAATGTCTTAGGTATTCCAACAACACGAGCCCTTGCTGCAATTAAAACTGGTGAAAATGTTCAAAGAGAACAAGAATTACCAGGAGGTGTAATGACAAGAGTTGCTTCAAGTCATATTAGAGTTGGAAGTTTTGAATATGCATACAAATCTAAAAATCAGTCTTTAATTAAAGACTTAGCTGATTACTCAATAAATAGGCACTTTCCTGAAACCGCAGATGTAGAAAATCCCTATCTTGCTTTTTTTGCAGCCGTTTGTAATGAGCAAGCATCATTAGTTGCAAATTGGATGAGTATTGGATTTATTCATGGGGTCATGAACACTGACAATATGACTATTTCAGGAGAAACTATTGATTATGGTCCTTGTGCATTCATGGATGTCTATGATCCCTCTACTGTTTTTAGTTCAATAGATAAAAATGGAAGATACTCATATAAAAACCAACCAAAAATCTTAACTTGGAATTTAACCAGGCTCGCCGAAACATTAATTCCTCTAGTTCACAAAGATCAGAATGAAGCAATAAAACTATTAACAGAGGTGCTTCAATTAATTAAGCCTGTATATACAAACTATTGGCTTTCTTCTATGAGGTCTAAAATTGGTTTATCAAAAGAAGATCAAGATGATATTAATTTAATATCTCAGCTATTAAATCTTATGAAAACTAATAAGGTTGACTTCACTTTATGCTTTAGATATCTCTCAAAAGCACTTGTTGGTGACATAAAAAGTATTAAAAATCTTTTTAAAAATGATATAGCATTCGATAACTGGATGACATTATGGAAAGAAAGAGTCTCGCAAGAAAGCATATCTGATGAAAAGATTGCATCTTCAATGAATGCAGTCAATCCATTATATATTCCAAGAAATCATAAAGTTGAGGAAGCTTTAAAGGCAGCAGTTTTTGATAATAATATGAAACCTTTTTTAAAACTTCATGATATTTTAAAAAATCCTTACGACGAAATTAAAGAATTTTATGAATATGAAAAGCCAGTTAAAAGTTCTTCAGTGAGATATAAAACTTTCTGTGGTACTTAATTTTTATACAAACGACTTTGGTTCTTTTGAAAAAATCTTTTCAATCATAGGTACAAAGTATTCTAAGGATTTAGTTTTATACTCTGGATCAAAAGATTTCTGATCCCAGTTAGCACAAAAATCAATACAGTCTTGATAATATGGATGGTCCTTATATTGATCTCTTAAATTTCTATCCTTGTCATAATGATGCATCCAGTAATAACCTTGGAACAAACCATGATTAAGAACTATCCAATAATTTTTTTCGCTTATATAAGGTCTTAGGAGTGCTGCAGAAACCTGAGAATGATTAGAAGGTGAAATTACATCACCAATATCATGAAGAAGAGCGCAAACAATAGTCTCGGTATCAGCTCCGTCTTCTTCTGCTCTTGTAGCCGTTTGGAGACAATGTTGTAATCTGCTAATTTTATAGGGCGACTCTCCATCCATCATCTTCAACCATTCAATAACTCTAGAAACTAAGTTTCTTTCATTTTCCGAATCATGGATTGATATAAGGTCATAATCATTCCTTGTTCCTTTGTCCATAGATGTGAACTCAACTTTTTTAGTCAATCTAATTACTCCTTTGAGCCTGATACAAGACTAGATTATTCTCAATGTTATCCATTTCATAGTAAGCGTCTTGAAGGTGACGCTTTCCATTTGGTTTAAATTCTTGTCTACCATGAAGGACTCTGTGAGCAGAAACTAAAAGTATATGACCAGACTCTAATCTAAATTTTGATTTGTATTTGTCACTATTCACTCTTGAACATAATTCATGATAAGCCTTGTAGAATAAATCTACATTTTCTAAGTTAGGATTTATCATTTGCATTAATTGATTTGAGTATCTAAAACCAACTATTTCTTTCTTTGAATTTAATCTAATGATTGGTTCAATAGCATAAGTTTCATTGTCTTCATCGAATTCTCTAAAAGGCACGGGGAAATTACATAAGATTTCAAAAAAATGTGGGTGCTCTTCTTTTAAATCGTTTAAGACTGAATAACCATCAACAATCATTGATTCTCCACCCTTACAATCATTAACTAGCATATGAAGAGCTTGAACACTTGGTGGCCATGTATAACTTGCAAAGTCGTTATGAGGCGGAACCTCAAGTGAAGTATGGGCTATATTATATACATGTCCGTCTATAGAAACATTGTGAATTCTTTCAAATAAAACTTCTCTGATTGGGCCAAGTCTAGGCGCAAGATTTTCTAAAGAGTTTGGAGTAGATGGTGCATTTTTAATGCATATCGCACCCTTAGTAATAAAATTAGTAAAGGCATCAATTGCAACATTTTTATTATCTATAAACTCATTCCAATCGTAATATTCTGGAATAAAATCATTAGTCCATAAAATCTTTTCAGGCTTTCTAGATTTATTCAAATTTTCAAGTTCTGAAATATTTATAGATGTTTCGTGATTATCAGGCCATTCAATACTTACTATATCTTTATCGATAACAACTTTTTTTGGTTTTAAATCAACTGAAACTGCATTTAACATAAATCTTTTTTCTTGAGTTTCTTTAACTCTGCATTGATCACATGAGCAGTTGTCTCTTATCCATAAATATGGAAGATTATATTGGTCTTCTTTATTCTTAATGATTTTTAATGAGCTTTCATTCATCGTAAAATCTAACATTTTCTACCCCCAAAGAAATAAAGAATCTTTAAGAATAATATTCTTAAAAAACAGCTAGAGCAATAAATTTTTATGCCAATCTTGCGGTTGTTATTCTAGGTTGAGATTGATGATCTTTCATCAAATATATATTTTTAAAACCTGATGCAATTAAAATATTTTCTACATTCATAGATTGATTGTAGCCGTGTTCAAAAACTAAAATACCATCAGAGCTTAGGACATTTTTTGCTTGCTTGGTTATGGTTTTAAAATCTTTTAGCCCATTATCACCAGCAACTAATGCTTTTATGGGTTCATATTTAAGATTTTCTAAATGAGGGTCTGAAGGTGCAATATATGGAGGATTGCTCACTAGAATATTTATAGATCTTTCTTGTATGCAATTCAGCCAATCTGAATTAATTAAATAAAAGTTATCTAATAATTTATTTTTTTTATTAATTTGTGCGACCTCTAATGCATCACGAGAATAATCAATGCCATAAACTGTAATACTCGGATTATATTTAGCTATGGATATTCCTATACAACCAGAACCTGTTCCAGCATCTAAAATTTTCATTCCAGCTTTTAAATTTAAGCCATTAATATAATCAACAAGCAATTCTGTCTCAGGCCTTGGAACTAAAACACGACGATCAACATAAAAATCATCTTTATAGAAAGATGTGTTTTGCAAAATATAATCTAGAGGAAATCCTTGGCTTTTTAAATCAATAAATTCTTTAATTAAATTTTCTTCTTTGTCTGAAAGATTATATTCATCTAAAAAAATAGATGTATCACTTAACCCTAGCCTATCTTTTAAAAAAAATATCAGCTCTTTTGAAATGCCGCTATCACTTGGCAACATTTCATTAATATTCTTGATATAAAAACTAATTTTGGAATTCAATTATTCTGATTCAAGTTGAGAAAGCATTGCTAACTGATTCTCCGCTAATAGAGCATCACATATAGATTTAATATCTCCATCCATAATTTGATCTAAGTTATGTTGTGTTAACTTAATCCTATGATCAGTCATTCTGCCTTGTGGAAAGTTATATGTTCTAATTTTTTCGCTTCTGTCTCCAGTACCAACTAATATTTTTCTTTCACTAGCAATACTTTCTTGCTGACTTTCAATTTCTGCTTGTTTTAATTTTGAAGCCAATAACGAGAGTGCTTTTTCTTTATTTTTATGCTGAGATCTTCCGTCTTGGCACTCAACAACGAGACCGCTAGGTATATGTGTTAGCCTAACAGCAGAATCAGTTTTATTTACATGTTGACCTCCAGCTCCAGAGGCTCTAAATGTATCAACCCTTAAATCATTTTTATCAATTTGTATGTCTTGAACTTCTTCAACTTCAGGCAGTATCGCAACAGTACACGTTGAAGTGTGAATTCTTCCTTGAGATTCAGTCTCAGGAACTCTTTGAACTCTATGAACACCCGATTCAAATTTTAATACTTTAAATACACTTTTACCGTTCAATTGAGCAACGACTTCTCTAAGACCGCCCTGCTCTGCTTGTTTAATATCAATCACATCAACATTCCAGCCTTCTCTTTCTGCAAGTCGTGAATACATTCTGAATAGATCCCCTGCAAAAATACCTGCCTCATCTCCTCCAGCTCCTGCTCTGATTTCAAGAAATGCAGAACCATCATCTGCTGAATCTTTAGGTAATAACATTAATTTTAATTCTTGTTCTAATTTATCTGGTTTATCTAATGATTCTTTTAATTCTTCTTCAGCAAGACTTTTTAAATCTTCGTCACCTGATTCAAGAATCTCATTTGCATCATTTATAGCAGCAAGAACAGAGTTATATTCATCAAACTTATCAACAATTGGCTTTAAATCTGCAAACTCTTTATTAAGCAGAGTGTAGTTATCCATATCTTTGATAGTCTCTGAGTCTATTAATAGCTTCTGAATTTCAGCAAGCCTTTCCTGAAGTTTTGATAGCTTTGCCTTCATTGAATCATGCATTATCAATATACCTTTTAAACATTGACTCAATTACATGATTATCAATATTTTTAATATCTAAGACATCATCTAAAGATTTATCTTCATATTTTATTATTGATAAATTCATTATCATTTGTTTTAAATCCTCTGCTGATTTAAACCTTTTTATCTCTTCGTCTGAAAGCTGATCTAAGAACGATTCTAATTTTATTTGAATTTTATCTTTGGTTATTTTTTCACGAATTGATTTAAGGGCATCCTGAGACTCAAGCACAATTATGTTAAGAGCTTTTTCAGCTTCTATTACTCTTTGACCATAATTGTCCTGCGTAATTTTTTCTATATCGTCGATTGAAAATAAATATGCTTGCTCTATTTTCTTAATTTCTTCCTCAATATTTCTTGGAACTGCTAAATCAATTAAAAGCATTGGTTTGTTTCTTCGAACTTTAAGAGCGTTTTCTATAGAGCCTTTACCAATTAAAGGCAGATCAGCAGTAGCCGAGGCTATTACAATGTCAGCAAACTCTAATTCTCTATGCAAAGTATTTAAAGATGATGGCACTATTTCATGATCATTATTTATTTTTATTATTTTTTTACTTCTATTTACTGCTCGAATATTAGTTATGCCTTTTTTAATAAGATCATCAATAATAGCGTGTGCCAGTGATCCAGCTCCAAGTATAAGAACGTTTTGATTTTGAGGCTCCTCAAAGATATTTTTTACTAAATTTAACGACAACCCACTTACAGATAATGGATTTAATCCTATATTTGTCTGTGTTCTAACTTTTTTTACTATCTCGATAACTTTTTTTGTGTAACTTAAAAGACTGGGTTTAGCTATATCTGCATGTCTTGCAACCTCTATAGCTTTTTTAAATTGTCCAAATATTTCTTGCTCTCCAAGTACTTGAGAATCTATTCCTGATGCAACTTTACACATATGTATCAATGCATCCTGATTATCAAGGATATAAAAGCTTTCTTTTTGAATGTGGTTTATTTCAAAGAATATTAATGTTTCAAGAAGAATTTTACTAACAAGCCCCGAATCAGCTAGTAAATAAACTTCAGTTCTATTACAAGTAGAAACACCAAAAAAAGAGTCTATCTTTTCTTTAAATTTTTCTTTTAAGAAAGTATTTAATAAAATTTGATTGGACTCATTTATAATGAATTGCTCTCTTTCAGAAACATTTGAAGTTTTATGATTTATGCCAAATAACTGTAATTCCATTATAAAAAAATTTATTTATGTGCTTGTTTGTATAACTGTCTCTTGCTCAACTATTAACAAAGATAATAAATACAACATTTATTCAGGCAAGTTGCTGGTTGAATCAAGCAATGTTGAACCAGTATCACTAAATATAGTTATAAGCTTATCTAAACTAGATTCTATTATACAACTTAAGAAGCCTTTTTATGGAAATGTCTTGATTATTGAAGCTAGAGAGAACAAAAATTTAAACATAGTGCCAACTAAAAACAGTAATCCTTTTTATATACCTGATACTGTAAACACAAATTTCAAGTATTGGTTGAGACAATGCCTTTTATCAAGAAGCTTTAACATTAATGAATTGGTTGAAGGTTCATATTTTGATTTTACATGCAGTAGAAAAGACAATAAGGTAAATTTTGCTATCTCTTATCAAGAAAATTTAATTAACGGGTATTTAATCAAAAAATGAAGGTCTCAATAAGCTCACCAGCAAAGATTAATCTCCATTTAAAAATATTAGATAAAAATTCTGATGGTTATCATAATCTGGATACTTCTTTTCAATTTATTGATTTGTATGATTTTATGACTTTTGAACAAGCAAAAGACGGTATCTTGATTAATACCAATAATTCTTCACTTAATGCAAAAGAAAATACAATTTACAAGGCTGCAGTTTCTTTACAAGAACTTTATAAGAAAAATTATGGAGCTAAAATTACAATTAAAAAAAATATCCCAATAGGTGCAGGTCTTGGCGGCGGTAGTTCAAATGCAGCCACAACAATTATGGTTTTAAATAAGATATGGGGATTAAATTTAAACCAAGACCAAATGATAAATATTGGAAGAACAATAGGTGCGGATGTTCCATTTTTTATAAATTGTAAAAATGCATTTGCCTCAGGTATTGGTGATATTTTTCAAGAGAAAAAATCCGATATTTCAAAATATATTATCATTGACCCAAAGATATTTAATTCAACACAAAAAATGTTCTCAGACTATGAGGAATCAAAAAAAAATAAAAATGAATTATTAGAAAATGATCAGAATTCTTTTTGGGGAATTTTTTTAAAGAGCAATAAAGAGGTAGAAGATTTTTATAGAAAAAATTCAAAAAAACATCAGATTTATCTTTCGGGTAGTGGCTCAAGCATGTTTATAAAATATAATAATGAGGCTGAAAAAGAGAAAATTTTAAAAATAATTCCAAGTAATTGGAGATTCTTTTTAGCTAAACCATTACAATATTCGCCTTTAAGGGAGTTTGTGTAGTATTGGGGTGTAGCCAAGCGGTAAGGCAACGGGTTTTGATCCCGTCATGCGTAGGTTCGAATCCTACCACCCCAGCCAATTAAGAGAGGGAAAAAATGAGCAAACAAATCCTAGATCTTTTCACTGGGACAGCAAATCCAGAGCTAGCTAATGAGGTTGCAAAAATACTAGATATTAAAATATCTAAAGCAGATGTGGGGTATTTCTCGGATGGAGAAATAAAAGTTCAAATTGAAGATAATGTCAGAGGTCATGATACTTTTATACTTCAATCTACATGTGCTCCTTCAAATAAAAATTTAATGGAATTAATGTTGCTTGCAGATGCTCTTAAGCGGTCGTCCGCATCAAGAATTACAGCCATTGTTCCCTATTACGGTTATGCAAGACAAGACAGAAGAGTTAGATCTGCAAGGGTACCAATTAGTGCAAAAGTTGTAGCTGATATGTTTTATTCTGTTGGGATCGATAGAGTTTTAACTGTAGACCTGCACTCTGAGACAATTCAAGGTTTCTTTGATATGCCTGCTGATAATGTCTATGCAACTAAATTGATGGTTGATGATATTAAAGCGAATAATCCAGATAATAATATTGTTGTGGTTTCACCAGATGTTGGTGGTGTAGTTCGATCTAGAGCTTTAGCAAAACAATTGAATGATGCTGACTTGGCAATCATAGACAAAAGAAGAGCTGCAGCAAACCAATCAGAGGTAATGAATATTATTGGTGATATTGAAGGTAAAGTATGTATAGTGCCTGACGATATCATTGATACAGCTGGAACACTGTGTAATGCCGCTAAAGCATTAAAAGATCATGGTGCAGCAGGTGTAAAAGCATATATCACCCATCCTGTGCTCTCTGGTCCAGCTATAGAAAGATTAAATAAGTCAGAAATTGATGAACTTGTAGTAACAAATTCAATTCCATTGTCACATGAAGGTGAAAAATGCAGTAAAATACGCGTCATTTCTTTAGGTGCGACAATTGCAGAATGCATCAAAAGATTAAGCAATGAAGAATCTCTAAGTGAGATGTTTATATAAGAGGATATTATGAGTGATCAAATAGTTTTAAATGCTGAAACAAGAGAAAGAACTGGATCTAATAAAGCTAGAGTTATTAGAAAAGTTGACGGAATGGTTCCAGCAATAGTTTATGGAGATGAAAAAGAATCTTTAAATTTAAAGTTACATCTTAATGAGCTTACTAAAGCTTCTCAAAATGAGCTTTTTTATACTCAGGTTCTTCTAATTAAAAATGGTGATCTTGAAGAGAAAGTTGTATTAAAAGAGCTTCAAAGAGATCCTGCTAAAGGCAAATTACTTCATGCTGATTTTCAAAGAGTATCTAGAAAAACTAAACTAAAAGTCGTCATTCCTATGAACTTTGTCAATGAAGACGAGTGTGTCGGGGTTAAGAATGATGGTGGCTTAATAACAAAAGCTATCAGAGAAGTTGAGATAATGTGTTTAGCTGGAAATATTCCTGAATCAATAGATGTAGACGTTTCCGAACTAGAATTGGGTGCTTCAATAAGACTTACCGAAATTGCTTTGCCTGAAGGATCTGAGATTCCTGGGCTTACAGAAGAAACCGATCAAATGGTTGTATCTGTTAATGCTCCTAAAGCTGTTGAAGAAGAGCCAGTCATTGAAGAAGGTGAAGAAGGTGCTGCTGAAGAGGGTGCTGCTGAAGAAGGTGCTGCTGAAGAAGGCGGTGAAGAATCAGCCTCTGAAGACTCTGCAGAAGGATCTGAAGAGAGCTAAAAATAGTGCTTAAGCTTTGCTTAGTTGGTCTAGGAAATCCTGGAGCAAAATATAACGGTACTAAGCATAATATTGGCAAAGAATGGTTATTAAAACTAAGTGAATCGCATTGCTCTGACTTTGTTGCAAAAAGTAGTATTGAAGCAGATATAACCTACTCACAAGCAGAAGAAATCCTTTGGGTTATTCCTGATAATTATGTAAATAATAGCGGGCGGACTGTCTCTAAACTATTAAAGAATATTAATCTTCCCAATAATAAAATTATAATTTTTCATGACGATTTAGATTTAAATCCTGGAGAAGTTCGACTAAAAGAAGGTGGCGGTCACGGAGGTCACAATGGGCTTAAAGATATCTTTGAAAAAACTGGTACAAAAGATTACTTGAGAATAAGAATTGGCATTGGCCATCCAGGTAATAAAGATTTAGTCTCTAGTTGGGTTTTAAACAAATTTCATCCAACCGATAGAAAGTATATTGATGAAGCCTATAATCTATTTAGCATGAGCTTTAGTACATTATGTGCTCAAGAGTTTTCTAAATTACAAAAAGAGTTACATACGAGATAATATGGGATTTAAATGCGGTATTGTTGGGCTTCCAAATGTAGGTAAGTCTACCCTTTTTAATGCTTTAACTAAATCTTCAATACCTGCTGAGAATTTTCCTTTTTGTACTATTGAACCAAATGTTGGAAAGGTCCCTCTTCCAGATAATAGATTAAAGAAACTCAATGATATCGTAAATTCAAAAAAGATAATTCCAGCAAGTTTAGATCTTGTTGATATTGCAGGTCTTGTTAAGGGTGCCTCACAAGGAGAGGGTCTTGGTAATGCATTCCTATCTAACATTAGAGAAATGAATGCCCTCGCACATGTCGTGCGATGCTTTGAGGATGAAAACATTACCCATGTTGATGGGTCAATTGATCCTGTAAGAGATGCTGAAATAATTAATCTTGAATTAATAATGTCTGATCTTGAGACAGTCAGTAAGAGAATATCAAAATGCGAAAAACTTCTCAAAACTAACGATAAAAAAAATAAGGCTGAACATGAAATCTTAAGAAGGATTAAAAACGACCTTGATCAAGGAAAGCTTATCAATATCGAAAGTTTCAATGAAGACGAAAGAGCGATTATTAAAAGTTTTCAATTGCTCAGCTCCAAACCAACATTTTATATTGCAAATATCTCTGATGATGGGTCCTCAGATGATGCTCTTAATAAATTAATAGAATTTGCAAATCTATCTGGCAATACAGTGATACCAACTTCAATTAAGATTGAGCAAGAGATAGCCATTTTAGATGAAGAGGAAAGAAAAGAATATTTAGAATTAATGGATATGGATGAGCCTGTTCTAAATAAAATTATTTTTAAAGGATATGAGCTTCTTGGACTTCAAACATATTTTACTGCTGGACCTCAAGAAATAAGAGCATGGACCATCAAGAACAACTCAACTGCTCCCAATGCAGCTGGAGTCATTCATACTGATTTTGAAAGAGGATTTATTAAGGCAGAAGTAATTAGTTTTGAGGATTACATCTCATGCAATGGAGAATCTGGTTCAAAAGAAAAAGGTAAATTAAGGTTAGAAGGAAAGGAATACATCGTAAAGGATGGCGATGTTATTCATTTTAAATTTAATGTTTAAAGTTAATGAAAAAAAATATTGACTCTTAAATTCTAGGACTTATCATTCAACGATTGGCTATGTAGCTCAGATGGTTAGAGCACAGCACTCATAACGCTGGGGTCGGTGGTTCAATTCCACCCATAGCCACCAAGTTCTAATTATTTCTTCAAGTATAGAGCTATAATAAGTATAGATACCAATGCAAGCAGAGCGTTCTCTCCAAGCATCTCGAGGATGTTGGCTACATTTTTATAAACATCACCAACAAATGGTGTGTCTGGTCCAAATATAATCCCAAGAAGAAGCGTAACTGCAACCAATGGAACTAATAACTTTGTTATTTTATTGAAAAAATCTGTAGCTTTTTTTAAAGAGTTATTTAAATTCATTTTTAAAAATAGGAAGGGTCATAGACCCTTCCTAATATATAGAGTTTGGCTTATTTAGCAACCAAGCTATATAAGATTGCTAATACAAGCAATCCTACGATACCGTTAGATGAAAGCATTTCAACTAATTCAGTAACACCGCCAATGACATCAAGACCAAATACTGGGCCACCAAATACGATAGCAGCAACAATACCAAGCCCTGCAAGTCCGATTACAACACTAGTTAACTCACTAACTAGGTCTTTTATCATTCTCCATGCATTATCCATAATATTCCCCCCTATTAGGTTTTTTATATGATTTGCAATTTACATCAGACCATAAAATAGGGAAGGTTTCAAATATTGTGAACAAAAAAAAACCGAAAATTTGACTTTTCGGTTTTATAGGTTTATTAAGGTTATTCTTCAGAGCTTTTTTCTGTTTCAGGCTCTTCTTGTTTACTTTTTTCTATTAAAGCTTTTGCAGATAATTTCATCTTTCCTCTATCAAAGCCTATAAGTTTTACGTCAATTTCTTGACCTTCTGAAAGCACAGCACTGACATCCTCTGTTCTTTCATGAGCAATTTCAGATATATGCAGCAATCCATCCTTACCTGGAAGAATATTAACAAAGGCACCAAAATCTACTATTTTTACAACAGTTCCTTTATAAACTTTATCTAATTCTGGTTCTTCTAAAATACCTTCTATTATTTCAAGACATGCCTTCATTGATGACTGATTCTGACCAAATACAGAGACAGTACCATCATCATCAATATCAACTGTAGCTCCTGTTTTTTCTTGCATTGATTTAATAACTGCTCCACCTTTACCGATAATCTCTTTAATCTTATCTTTATCAACCATAAAAGTTTTCATTGCAGGGGCATTTTCTGAAAGATCTTTAGGTGCTGAAATAGCTTCATTCATTATTCCAAGGATATGAGTTCTTGCAGCTTTTGCTTTGGTTAGAGCAACTTCCATAATGGCTTCATTTATCCCTTGAATTTTAATATCCATTTGAAGAGCAGTAATTCCTGTTTCTGTTCCAGCTACTTTAAAATCCATATCACCAAGATGATCTTCATCACCTAGAATATCTGTAAGAACAGCAAAATCATCGCCCTCTTTTATTAATCCCATTGCTATACCTGCAACTGGACTTGATATTGGAACACCGGCATCCATTAGTGATAATGAAGTACCGCATACTGATGCCATAGAACTTGAACCATTAGATTCAGTAATCTCCGAAACTACCCTCATTGTATATCCAAAATCTGTTACATCAGGTAGTACTGCTTTAATAGCTCTTTTAGCTAAATTTCCGTGTCCAATCTCTCTTCTTTTTGGACCCATTGGCATTCCTATTTCTCCAACACTGTATGCAGGAAAATTATAATGCAGCATAAAATTGTCAGTTCCTTGACCTTCAATAGCTTCAATTCTTTGAGCATCTCTTGATGAGCCTAGTGTTGCAACAACAATTGCTTGTGTTTCACCTCTTGTAAATAAAGATGATCCGTGAGTGCTTGGTAAAACATCAGTTTCGATAAAAATTGGTCTAACTGTATCTGTATCTCTTCCATCAATCCTTGGCTGATTGCTTAAGATATTTTGTCTAACTATGTCCTTTTCTAGATTTTTAAACGCACCTAAAACTTTTCCTAATTGAATGTCATCAGCTTCAGGATATGAATTAACAATATCTTCTCTAATTTTACTTATAGCCTCAGATCTCTCGGATTTAAGCTTTATAGTAAAAGCACTTTTAATCTGGTTAGTATATTTTTCTTGTAACTCTGAGTAATATCTTGGAGATTCTTCATCAGGTGTAATGACCCAGTCTTCTTTTCCTGCTTTATCCTTTAGCTCTTTACAAGCATTGATAACTGCCTGCATTTCCTGATGGCCGAATAATACCGCACCGAGCATAAGATCTTCATTTAATTCTTTTGCCTCAGACTCAACCATTAGAACCGCTTGTTCAGTTCCAGCTACAACCATATCAAGATATGACTCTTCTAGCTCCGCAAATGTCGGATTTAAAACATAGTTACCATCAATAAATCCCACCCTAGCAGCACCCATAGGTCCATCAAAAGGAACACCTGCTACACATAGGGCTGCTGAAGCACCAATCATGGCAGCTATATCAGGGTTTTGGTCTTTACCTGATGACATCACTGTTGAAAAGACTTGAACCTCATTTTTAAACTCTTCTGGAAATAGAGGTCTAATTGGCCTATCAATTAGCCTTGATGTTAATGTCTCTCTTTCAGTAGGCCTTGCCTCTCTTTTAAAGAACCCTCCAGGAATTACTCCTGTTGCATAAAATTTTTCTTGATAAAAAACAGCTAATGGAAAAAAATCTTTTCCAGGATCTGCTTCTTTTTTTGCGACTACAGTTGTGAGAACAACCAAATCATCTATTGTTACAACAACTGCAGCTGTAGCTTGTCTTGCAACTTTATTTGTTTCTAATTTTACTAATTTGTTTCCATACTGAAACTCTACCGATGTAGATTCTAATTTATTATTTTCCACGATTATCCTTTTTTATGTTTTTATAATTAGCCACGAAGTTTTAATTGCTTTACAACCTCTTTGTAACTATCTAGGTTTTTTCTTTTTAGATAAGCTAAAAGCTTTCTTCTTAGATTTACCATTCTTATTAAGCCTGTTCTTGAATGGTGGTCTTTTTTATGTGTTTTAAAATGACTTTGTAATTTATTGATATTTTCTGTCAACAACGCAATTTGAACTTCAGGAGATCCTGTGTCGTTGTCTGTTCTTTGAAATTTTCCAACAATTTTTTCTTTTTCGTTAGCTAAAAGTGCCATATTTATATTCCTCGATGTACTTATTAATAAAAATGCAAACCTCGTACAACTAAAGTAAGCGTGCGAATCTTATAACTAATCTAGCTATTAAACAAGTCGTTTTAAAGCCAGAACATTATTTGATACATTGCCAAGACCTAGAAATTTTGATGATAAATCATAAATTCTGTAGTCATTGTCTTCGCAATTAATGTTTTTTAATTTACCGCCATTTAAAAAAATCTTTAATTGATCATTCTGTAATTTAATAGCAGAAAATGCTTTAAATGCCTCTTCAATAGATATTAGATTTTTTATTTTAACTTCCTCAGTATTTAATGCTTGATTAATATTAAATTTTCCTTGAGATACTCTTTTTAAGCCTGATAAATGAGCGCCACATCCAAGTTTTTTTCCTAAATCTCTTGCAATCGACCTAATATAGGTTCCTTTTGAGCAATGAATTAAGAAAGAACATTCATCGTTATCAAAAATAAAATCTTTTATTGAGAAAACATTAATTTCTCTTGGTGGCTTTGATATCAAATCTCCCTCTCTTGCATACTTATATAATGGCTTACCTTTATGCTTCAAAGCTGAATAAAAGGGTGCCGTCTGCAAAGACTGCCCAATAAATGAATTTAGAACTTCGTTAGTATTTTCCTCAGTTGGGATGTTGTCTGAGGTCTCGATAATTTTACCTAGCGCATCATCCGTATCGGTAAAAGACCCAAGTTTTACTGTTGCATAATAACTCTTATCAGATTCTAAAAAATAACTAGAAAACTTTGTAGCTCTATTAACTGCTAGCACCATTAATCCAGTTGCCATTGGGTCTAGTGTTCCCAAGTGACCAACTTTTTTGAATTTCAAAGATTTTTTTATATTTTGAACAAGTTGATTAGAGGTTATACCTTTTTCTTTGTTTAAAAGAAAAAAACCATCCATTATTTTATATTCTTTAATAGACTTTCAATATTATCGGAGTATTCGATACTTTCATCAAATCTAAAATTTATAACAGGCACCCTTCTAATCTGCATAGTTTTTGAAAGCTTTGATCGAATCATTCCTGAAAATTTTTTTAATACTTTAGGGTTTATCTCACTTTGGTCTTTAATTATAGATTCTCCAATGACTGTATAAAAGACAGTCGCTATACCAATATCATCTGAGACTTTTACAGCAGTAATATTAATATTTTGAAGTCTTGGATCTTTTGTTTCTTTGTTGATAATTAAAGATATTTCTTTTTTTAGTTCGTCGCCAATTTTTTCTGCTCTTAATGATGACATTAAAACTTCAATTACATTGATTGTGCTTCTTCTTTGCGATCATAAACCTCTATCTTATCGCCAGGTTTAATATCTTTATAGTTTTTGATGCCTATACCGCATTCGGTTCCATTTTTAACTTCGTTTACATCTTCTTTAAACCTTCTTAGAGAATCTAATTCACCCTCAAAGATGACTATCTCGTCTCTAAGAACTCTTACTGGTTTGTTTCGCAAAACATTTCCTTCGATAACTGTACAACCAGCTATTTGTCCAAATTTAGGAGAATTGAATACTTCTAATACCTCTGCTGTTCCTACTATCTCTTCTTTAATAATTGGGTCAAGAAGCCCACTCATTCTTGCCTTCACATCATCTAATAATTCATAAATAATGCTGTGATAGCTTAAAGGTATAGATTCATCTTCTATAATCTTCTTTGCAGAATTATCTGATCTCACATTAAAACCTAAAATAATTGCATCTACAGCCAATGCTAAGTTTGCATCTGACTCTGATATTCCACCAACACCACTGGATACAATCTTAACTTTTGCTAAATCATTACTTAAATCATTTAGTGCAGCTGAAATTGCTTCACATGTTCCACCAACATCAGTTTTAACTATGATATTAAGTACTTTTTTAGATTCTTGTCCAAGCGATTCAAATAAATCACCAGCGGTGTCATCTTTTTGTTTTAAAAGCTTTCTTTCCTTTTCTTGATTGATTCTGTACTCAGCAATTTCTCTTGCTTGTTTTTCATTTTCAACTACCTGAAAAGGATCTCCTGCATTTGGTACATTATTTAAACCTAACACTTCAACAGCAGCAGATGGGCCAGCTGATTTAATCTTTGACCCATCACTGTTTACAATACTTTTAATCTTGCCAATTGAATTTCCAGAGGCAACTAAATCACCAACTTTTAATGTTCCATTTTGAATTAAAAAAGTTGCGACTGAGCCTCTAAATTTATCTAACTCAGATTCAATAACTACACCCTGAGCAGGACCTTTGTGATGAGCTTTTAATTCAAGTAATTCTGCTTCAAGAGAAACACATTCTAATAATTTATCAACCCCAGTGCCTTTTAAAGCTGACACTGGAACCATTTGTGTAGTTCCTCCCCAGTCTTCTGGAGTCAAGTCCTTAGCTGCTAAATCTCCTTTTACTTTATCAATATCCGCTCCATCTAAATCAATCTTATTTATTGCAACAACAATTGACACGCCGGCTGCTTTAGCATGATTAATTGCTTCTTCTGTTTGGGGCTTAATGCCATCATTTGCAGCTACGACTAAAATGACAATGTCAGTTGTATTGGCACCCCTGGCTCTCATGGATGAAAAAGCAGCATGACCAGGAGTATCTATAAAAGTTATTTTACCTTTAGGTGTTTCAACTTCATAAGCTCCAATATGTTGTGTAATACCTCCAGCCTCACCGTCTACGACTTTTGTTTTTCTAATAAAATCAAGAAGTGTTGTTTTACCATGATCAACATGCCCCATAACTGTAATTACCGGTGACCTAGGTTTTGCTTCATCCGAATAGTTAATTAAGTTAGCTAAATCTTCTTCAAAATTTTCTTCTTTTAATGCTATTCCATTATGGCCAATTTCTTCTACCACTAATATTGCTGTCTCTTGGTCAATAACATCATTTATAGTTGCAACTACCCCGAGCCCCATGAGATTCTTTACAACTACATTTCCTTTGACAGCCATTAATTTAGCTAATTCGCCAACTTGAATCGACGATGGAACTTCTATATCTTTTTTTATGAACTCAGTAGGTGCTTCAAACTTATGCTCTGATTCCGGAGAAAAAGCAGTCTCTCTTCTTTTATATGCATTAACAGCGCTTGATAACTGATCCTTAACATCTACTTTGATAGCCGGTTTATCTTTATCAACTTTTTTAAATTTCTCTCTTTTTTTGACTTCTTCTTGTTTTAGTCTTGCGGCTTCTTTTAACTGCTCTTCTCTTTTCTTTTGTTGCTCTTTTAGTTGTTCAGAGGCTGCTGCTCTTTTTGCTTCTATATTATCTGAATAACTTTTTACTGTTTCTGTATCTTTAGAGGACTTTCCTTTAGAAGTAACTGTAACTCCAGACCCTGAAGTTATCGATTTAGATGGAGTTGCTTTTGCACTTTTTAAAGATTTTAAAAGAGCTTGTTTATCTGCAGCTGTAACCTCGTCTGTGTTTTTAGAATGACTTAGTCCAGCATTCTGCATACGTTCTAGCAAAGCAGTATCACTAATCTTTAGTGTTTTTGCGAAATCTTTAACAGTTAAAGCCAAAATATTTTCCTCTTAATTAATTAAACCAGTGTTCTCTTGCTTTCATTATCATTTTTGATGCATCATCGGAGGAAATTTCAATAATTTCTTGTAATTCATCAACAGCTAATTCTGCTAGATCATCTTTATTTTTAATACCCTTATTAGATAACTTTTGAATATCTTCATCACTTAAATTTAAATCTGTAAGTGATTCGACATTATCTTCTTCTTCAGTGATTGCTCCCATAGCCTCAAGCAAGGCTGCATCTTCGGCAGCACTTTTTACCCTTGCAATCTCTTCTTCGTCCTCAATGAATGATTTAAATATCTCATCTTCAGCATATGCTATATCGTCAAAACTTGATAAACCTGTAGATGCTATTTTTTCGGCGATTTCTTCAGATATCTCAAGACTACTAATAAGGCTAGCTAAAAACTCAGTCTCATCAACTTTAACTTTAGCTTCTGCTTCTTCACTACTTATAATATTTAAGTCCCATCCCACCAACTTGGATGCAAGTCTAATATTTTGACCTCTAGAACCAATTGCCAATGCAAGATTTTCTTGATTTACGGCAATATCCATAGATCTTGAGTCTTCATCCATAACAATAGATTCAACTTTTGCAGGAACAAGAGCATTAATAACTAGCTGAGCTGGATTGTCGTCATATATAATTATATCTATTCTTTCGTTGCCTAGCTCAGCAGAAACAGCCTGAACTCTAGAACCTCTCATACCTACACATGCTCCAACCGGATCTATTCTTCCATCATTTGTTTTAACTGCTATCTTAGATCTTGATCCAGCATCTCTTGCAACGCCTCTAATTTCAATAACATCCTCATTAATCTCTGGCACTTCAATGCTAAAAAGCTCAGTTACCATTTCTGGGCAAGATCTATTTAACATTAATTGAGGGCCTCTGCCCTCAACTTCTTGAATCTGAAGAATTGCTCTAATTCTGTCATTAATTTTATATATCTCTCCAGGCATTAGTCTATCTCTTGGTAAAATAGCCTCAGCATCGTATGCAATGTCTACAATAATATTATCTCTTGTTACTCTTTTAACAGTACCATTAACCAATTGATTATTTTGACTTTTAAACTGAGCTACAACTTTTTCTCTTTCAGCCTCTCTTACTTTCTGCAACATTACTTGTCTTGCGGCCTGAGTCTCTATTCTTCCAAAAGGTATGTTATCTTGCTCTTTTGTATAAATTTCATTCAATGCAAGATTAGAGTCACTACCTGAGATGTGTGTTTCTGGGTGGAATTCTTCATTGTTCTCATCAAAAACAATCCAATTCCTATGTGTTGAATATTCTCCTGTGGTTCTATCGATTTTGACAAATAAATCAGCATCTTCGTGGAAATGTCTTTGTGATGCAGATGCAATAGCTATTTCAATAGCTGTAAAAATTACATCCTTCTCCAACCCTTTCTCAGTTGAAACCGAATCAACCACTGCTAAAATTTCATTACTTTGCATAATTTTCTTCCTTCATTAATTTATCAAAATTTGGTTCTAACATACAAAAATCAATATCATTAAAATTTAACTTATACTCTAAGTTTAGTGACTCTATAAGAAAATATTCTTTATTACAATCAACTAAAGTCCCTTCAATGTTCTTTATTCCCTCAAGAGGCTCTCTTAATTTAACTTTTAATTCTTCGCCAATATATGTCTCAAGCTGACTCTGTTTAAAAAATCTTCTACTAATTCCAGGTGTTGATACTTCTAAAACATAATCATCACCAAAGGATGAATCTAAATCTATTTCATAATTAAGATCTTTAGAAATATTTTCACAATCATCAATATTTGCACCTTGATCAGACTCAATATAAATTCTTAAAGTAGGTCTTTTTCTACCTCTTAAAATTTCAAGTCCCCACAAAAAACAATCATGTCTTTCAATAACTGGTACTACAATTTTTTCAATCTCATCTTTCATCTTTTTTTATGTACAAAAAAGGGGCATATGCCCCACAAAAAATATATGTAACTGTGGTAGCGGGGGCTGGATTTGAACCAACGACCTTCGGGTTATGAGCCCGACGAGCTACCAGACTGCTCCACCCCGCAACGCAGCGAGTGTGAAGTTTATGAAGTTTAGTATGTTTGGTCAAGTATATTATTTTTAATATTTAAAATAATATCTTGTTATAATTCGCAATCTTTTGCCGAAGTGGTGGAATTGGTAGACACGCTAGCTTGAGGGGCTAGTGAGCGAAAGCTCGTGCGGGTTCAAGTCCCGCTTTCGGCACCATTGTATTGTTTATTTATTCAGTTGGAATTTCATCTGTTGGAATTTCTTCCATAACCTCTTCAATAAGAGGTGTTTCAAACATTTCTTTAGTATTTTCAGTTTTATATAAATATGCCAAAGTTAATGTTAAAACTAACCATAAAGCCACTAAAGAATATGTTAGTTTTCCTAAAAAATCTGAAGGTCCCAATGCTCCGAACATTGAATTAGATGAACCCCCACCAAATGCTGAACCTAAATCAGAGCCCTTACCTTGTTGTAAAAGTACTAATGCGATTATTGCAACAGCCAAAACTATACAAACTATTTTTATTAAAACTATCATTTTTCTTTATGCCTACTATAAATTTCTATAATATCTGAAAATATATCTGCGTCTAATGAAGCGCCCCCAATCAATGCACCGTCTATATTTTTTTCAACAAAAAAATCTGCTGCATTTGATTTATTAACACTTCCACCATATAAAACTTGTGGCCTCAAATTATTTTCAGATGCGGATTGTACAACATCTTTAATAAATTCGTGAATTGTATTTACATCTTTTGGTTTTGGTGTGTTTCCTGAACCTATTGCCCATATTGGCTCATATGCAATAGTTAAATTTTCTGATGAAATATTTCCTTGAATACATTCTTGAATTTGAGTTTGTAATTTTTGTTCTGTTTTGCCAGCTTTAAACTCTTCAAAGCTTTCTCCAATACATAGAACTGGTTTTATATGGCTTTTAACTAACATCTTATATTTTTTAGAAATAATATTATTGTCTTCATTAAATATTTCTCTTCTTTCTGAATGACCAATTAAACAAAAAGAACAGTCACTATCTACCGCCATTGATGGTGAAATTGATCCAGTTCTAGCCCCGCCATCAATATCAATATCTTGAAAACCTACTTTAATATCATTATTTATAAACGCATTCTTTATCTGATTAAAATGTATAAATGATGGGGCTATTCCAATAGATTTCAGTCCTCTATTAGACATTCTTACAATAAGTTGATTGCACCAAGCCTTATTTGATTTAATATCTCCGTTGGCTTTCCAGTTAGCAATTATCACAATTATGATTTTGATTTTATTAAGTCGCTTATATCTTTGACATATTTTTTTGCAACTTTTTCTTCAGGTGCCTCTATCATTACTCTTATTTTACTCTCTGTTCCAGAAGCTCTTACTAAAACTCTTCCTACAGTAATATCAGATTCAATTTTTTTTATAAGATTTAACAAGTCCTTATCATTGACTATGTCTTTATTTGCAACTTTAACTGCATTATTTACTTGAGGCATCTTTGTATAATTTGACAACACCTCTGAAGGGTCTTTTTCAAGAAGAAGCAAGGAAGAAATTACTTTTAAGGCTGCAATGGTCCCATCGCCGGTGCTAACTAAGTCTTTACATATTATATGTCCTGAGGTTTCACCTCCCAACATCCAACCTTTTTTAGTTAGCATGTTGCTAACATATTTATCACCAACATCAGCGCGAATAAATTTATACCCAAGCTTCGTAATACCATCTTCAAAACCAAGATTACTCATGTGTGTGCCAACTACACCTGACCATGGTCCAATTCTATTAGGGTTTGCAAAAGCTAATATATATAAAAGATCGTCACCATCTAATATATTTCCATTACGATCGATAATAATTACTCTATCACCATCTCCATCAAGAGATATACCAAAATCAGCTCGATGCTTAATCACTTCATTTTGAACCAGTTCTGGGTGCGTAGATCCACAATCAGCATTTATATTGTAACCATCAGGATCAACACCAACTAAAATTACTTCTGCTCCAAGTTCTTTGAAGACGTCAGGGCTTGTTTTATAACAAGCACCATTTGCACAATCTAAAACAATTCGTAAAGATGCAAACGAGATGTCTTGTGGTACTGTTGATTTACAAAACTCTATGTATCGTGCTCCCGACTCATCAAAACGTCTAGCTTTTCCTAATTCTTCAGTTTTTACTGGATTAAGATCAGATTCTAATAGCTTTTCTATTTTTTTTTCTAAATCCCTAGATAACTTTTCACCATCAGCATCAAATATCTTAATTCCATTATCTAAAAAATCATTATGAGACGCACTAATTACCACTCCGAATTTTCTTCTTAATGACTTTGTAAGATATGCCACTCCGGGTGTTGGTAATGGACCGCATAGGCTAACATTAACTCCAGCAGCAATGAAACCAGCCTGTAATGCAGATTCAAGCATGTAACCTGATACGCGAGTATCTTTTCCAATCATTACAGTATCCCAGCCCTGCTCTTTCATAACCAAACCAGTGGCATGCCCTATTTTAAGACAAGCTTCTGGTGTGATATGAGTTTCTACAGGTCCTCGAATACCATCAGTACCAAATTTTAAATTCATAACTAAAGATTATAACTCTTCAGCGGCACCTTTTATCGATGTTTTTTTATTTGATTTAGGCTTTGGATCGTCATCTGACCAACCTTTTGGCTCTCGAGGTTCAGCTCCTGCCATTATGTCATCAATCTGAGGTTCGTCGATTGTTTCATATTTTAATAAAGCATCAGCCATAACATTTAATTTGTCGAGATTTGTCTTCAAAAGATTTTCAGCTCTTTCATAACATGAATCAATAATTGATTTAATCTCTGAATCAATTAATTTTGAAGTTTCTTCACTTCGATGTTGTGATGGTGATGATGCTGTTCTTCCAAGGAATGGACTTCCTTCATCTTCACCAAACTTAATAGTACCAAGGGCTTCAGAAAAGCCCCATTTTGTAACCATGTTTGTTGCTATATTAGTTGCTACCTCAATATCATTTGAAGCACCAGTCGTAATGCCTTGATTACCATTAATAATACTTTCTGCAATTCTGCCACCAAATAATGCTGCAATCCTTGCTAACAAATATTCTTTACTTTGCATGTAAGTATCTTCTTCTGGTAAGAACATTGTTACACCTAGGGCTCTTCCTCTTGGAATAATTGTAACTTTATATACAGGATCATGAGTTGGGCATAATCTTCCTACTATTGCATGTCCTGCTTCGTGATATGCAGTTATTCTTTTTTGCTCTTCACTTAAAATCATAGATTTTCTTTCTGCACCCATCATAATTTTATCTTTAGCTAAATCTAAGTGCGTTTGATCTATCTTTTTATCAGAGTATCTGGCTGCAAATAATGCTGCTTCATTAATTAAGTTAGCTAAGTCTGCTCCAGAAAAACCTGGCGTGCCTCTAGCCAGTACCAATGGATCAACATCAGAATCAAGCGGTACTTTTCTCATGTGAACTTTAAGAATTGCTTCCCTTCCTCTGATATCAGGAAGGTCTACTACAACCTGTCTATCAAACCTTCCTGGTCTTAACAAGGCTGGATCTAGTACATCAGGTCTATTAGTTGCAGCTATAACAATAACTCCATCGTTGCCTTCAAAACCATCCATTTCTACAAGTAATTGGTTAAGTGTTTGTTCTCTCTCATCATGACCACCACCTAAACCAGCACCTCTATGTCTACCTACGGCGTCTATCTCATCAATGAAAACAATACAAGGAGATTGTTTTTTAGCTTGATCAAACATATCTCTTACTCTTGAAGCACCAACACCTACAAACATCTCTACAAAATCAGATCCTGATATTGTAAAAAATGGAACTTTTGCTTCACCGGCAACAGCTCTTGCTAAAAGCGTCTTACCAGTACCCGGAGGGCCTACCATTAAAACTCCTCTAGGAATTTTTCCACCTAATTTTTGAAACTTTGTAGGATCTCTTAAAAAATCAACTAATTCTTGAACATCTTGTTTTGCTTCTTCGCAACCTGCAACATCCTTAAACGTCGTCTTTACTTTTCCACCTTCCATCAATTTAGCTTTACTCTTGCCGAAAGACATGGGGCCGCCTTTACCAGACATTCCACCTTGCATTTGTCTCATAAAAAAGAAGAAAATACCTAAAAGTAATAGTATCGGAAATGCACCAACTAATAATTGAGATAAGACTGATGGTTGTTCAATTTTTTCGTATACAGCAATTACACCATTATCTTCAATTGCATTATCAACGGCTTCATCTTTTTTAAATATTGGGTGTGTTGTTTCAAACTTAGAACCATCCAAACGATCGCCAATAATTGTCATTTGATCACCTTTGTAGACTACTTTGGCAATTCGATCAGAAAGAACTTCTTCTTTAAATTGACTATAGCTGATCTGCTCTCTAGCACCTGTATTTTCAATGTTATTGAAAACATAAATTAATAATGACCCTAGAACGAACCAAACAACTAAATTTCTTAAAACACTATTCATTATTTATATGCTCCATACAAAAATATTTCTCCTGATTGCTTTTTTGAAGCAGCAGGTTTAAAAGTTTGGACTATCTTGAAAGATAATTCCATTTTTTTTCGAAGATTTTTCAACATACTATTTTGAAAAGTCTTCATAATAAATGAGCCATGAGATTTATTTAAATATTTTGCTGCTGTATCTAGAGTTAGAATATTAAGCTCGTATATATTTTCTATATCTATAGCATTTATACCAGTAATGTTGGGGGCTATATCTGAAATTACAAGCCCAAATGAACCCATTTTTGATCTAATGTGATCTATGCTATCTATTTCTTCGATGCTGTTTTGAAAAAAATATACTCCATCAACTGCTTCCATATCTAATATATCAATCGCATAAACCTCTGAATTGGGTGATTTTTTTTTAATATAATGCGACCACCCGCCTGGAGCCGAGCCTAAATCTAAAACATTTTGGCTTTTTTTTAGGGATTTTGTTTTTTGGAGAATTTCTTCGAGCTTATATACTGCTCTTGTTCTGTAACCCTCTTGCTTTGCCTTATTTGCCCAGTTATCAGCATGCATCAGATATGTTTAACTTCAATAATTTCGTATGTCATTTTTCCTGATGGAGTAACGATTTCTACTTCATCATCAACAAACTTGCCAACCAAACCTTTTGCAATTGGTGTTTCAATGGAAATATGACCATTTTCAGGATTGGACTCTAAGTTACCAACTATTTTATAAACAATCTCTTTATCATTGTTTACGTCATATAATTTAACTGTCGAGCCAAATACAACTCTACCAGTTTCTGGTATGTCTTTTACATTAATTACTTGAGCATTTGATAGAGCACTTTCTATTTCATTTATTTTTGCTTCCATTAAACCTTGAAGTTCTTTGGCCGCATGGTATTCTGCATTTTCTTTTAAATCACCATGCGCTCTAGCTTCAGCTATAGCTTCTGATATTTTTGGTCTCTCAACAAATTTAAGTTTAGACAATTCATCTTTAAGGGCAATCTCACCCTCGATTGTTATAGGTACGCGTGACATATTTTAATTATAGCAACTATGGCTAAGAATTATGTATTTCTTGGAGTGTCTTATATGACCAATCTGCTTCTCTACCATTTAGAGCTTGCATTATTGCAAATGCACCGAACATTGTTGTTGTACAAAAGATCTTATTTTGCAAGGCTGTTCTTCTTATAGCAGCTGAATCTTTAATTGATTGAGTTCCTTCTGTTGTGTTTATGACCAAATCAATTTCTTTATTTAAAAGGCTATCAACTGTGTGAGGTCTTCCTTCTAAAACTTTGTTAATTTTTTTCACTTTATAATTTAAGCCTTTAATGTAAGCAGCTGTTCCTCCAGTAGCAACCATTTCAAAACCATTCTTTTCTATGAGAGGCAAAAGTTCATCTAAATATTTTTTATCGCTATCTTTTACGCTTATGAAAACAGTTCCAGACCTTGGTAAGATTTTGTTAGCGCCTTTTTGTGCTTTTGCATACGCCTCACCAAAATCAATTCCAATCCCCATTACCTCTCCTGTGGATTTCATTTCTGGCCCCAGTATTGGATCAACTAAAGGAAATTTATCGAATGGCAGGACTGCTTCCTTAACAAAATATAAATCATTAGGTAAAGCGCTTGAAAATTTTTGATTGGCTAGACTATTACCTATCATAGCTTTTGAAGCAACTTTAACAAGTGAGCTACCAATTGCTTTAGATATAAATGGAACCGTTCTTGAAGCCCTGGGGTTTACTTCAATAAT
Source organism: uncultured SAR86 cluster bacterium (assembly GCA_902556355.1). Taxonomy (GTDB): domain Bacteria; phylum Pseudomonadota; class Gammaproteobacteria; order Magnimaribacterales; family D2472; genus SCGC-AAA076-P13. The sequence goes on along the minus strand of CACDVW010000008.1, from coordinate 17,048 downwards.
ATATACAACATCACCTTTTACAGCGAATTGAATATTCATTAGGCCTAAAATATCTAATTCTTTACCAATTTTAATAGATTGATCAGAAATTTCTTTTTGAATTTCTTCTGACAAACTGTATGGAGGTAATGAGCATGCAGAATCACCCGAATGAATACCAGCTTGCTCAATATGCTGCAAAATTCCTCCAACTTGAATCTCTTTTCCATCAGAAACAACATCAACATCAACCTCAACAGCATCTGTTAAGTAGCTATCTAATAAAATTGGCTTACTATTTGAAACTTCTACAGCTTCATTTAAATATAGTTCTAATTCGTTTAAGTTATGAACAAGCTGCATTGCTCTTCCGCCTAATACATAAGAAGGTCTTACAACTATGGGGAATCCAATTTTTTTTGCCTCAATCATGGCTTCAGATATATTCTTTACAGTTGCATTTGCGGGCTGCTTTAAATCAAGTTTTTGAATTAATTCTTGAAACCTTTCTCTGTCTTCAGATCTATCAATTGCATCCACATCTGTTCCAAGAATTTTTACACCCCTCTCCGATAAAACATCTGCTAACTTTAATGGGGTTTGTCCACCGAATTGAATAATAACTCCCTCGGGCTTCTCATTATCAATAATGTCTAGAATCTTTTCAGCTGTTATTGGCTCAAAATATAATCTATTTGAAACATCGTAATCTGTAGAGACAGTTTCAGGATTACAATTAACCATAATAGATTCATAGCCTTCTTCTTGCATAGCAAGTGAAGCATGAACACAACAATAATCAAATTCAATTCCTTGCCCTATTCTGTTTGGCCCACTTCCTAAAACAAGAATTTTTTTATTGTTTGTTGGATTGCTTTCGCATTGATCTGCATAGGTTGAGTACATGTAACATGTAGAAGTTGAAAATTCTGCAGCACAGGTATCTACTCTTCTGTAAACAGGTAGAATATTAAGCTCTTTCCTCAAGTCTCTAAAGTCAGATTCTTTAATATTAATTAATTCAGCTATTCTTGAATCAGTGAAGCCTTTTTTCTTTAATGAATATATTGCCTGATGATCAAGGTCAGATAATTTTTTATCTTGTAAAGATTTCTCAATGTTTAAGATTTCTTCAAGTTGATCAAGAAACCAATAATCGATTTTTGTAAGCTCATAAATTTTTTCAAGCCCCCATCCTGCTCTTATCGCATCACAAACATAAAATAATCTTTTAGGACCAGGAAATGTTAATTGATAAAGAATTTCTTCCTTACATTCTTCATATGATTTTTCAACTATGGAATTAAGGCCATTTAAGTCTTCTTCCATGCTTGCTAGAGCCTTTTGAAGTGATTCTTGAAAATTAGACCCAATTGCCATCACTTCTCCAACAGATTTCATTTGGGTTGTAAGCTTTGGTTCAGCCTGTGGGAATTTTTCAAAAGCAAATTTAGGAATTTTAGTAACGATATAATCAATGCTAGGCTCAAATGATGCGGGTGTAAGTCCTCCTGTAATATCATTTTTTAATTCATCAAGTGTGTATCCAACAGATAGCAATGCAGCTACTTTAGCGATTGGAAAACCTGTAGCTTTTGAAGCAAGGGCAGATGACCGGCTTACTCTTGGATTCATTTCTATGACAACCATTTTTCCATTGTCTGGATTGATTGCAAATTGAACATTTGATCCACCAGTATCTACGCCTATTTCTCTGAGAATCTTAAATGAAGCATTTCTCATTATTTGATATTCTTTATCAGTTAAGGTTTGTGCTGGAGCTATAGTAATAGAGTCTCCTGTATGAACACCCATTGGATCAAGATTTTCGATTGAGCAAACAATAATACAATTGTCTTTGCAGTCTCGAACAACCTCCATTTCAAACTCTTTCCAACCAATTAAAGATTCATCAATTAAAAGTTCATTCGTAGGTGATAACTCAAGTCCTTTCTTACAAATAGCTTCAAACTCATCAATGTTATAAGCAATTCCCCCACCAGTTCCACCCATAGTAAATGAAGGTCTAATAATGCATGGAAAACCAATTCTTTTTTGGACTTCAATTGCATCTTCCATTGAATGAGCAATACCTGAGCTTGGAGTATCAATTCCAATTGTCTGCATTGTCTCATCAAAGAGCTGTCTATCTTCTGCTTTATCAATAGCTTCTCTGTTAGCTCCTATTAAGATTACTCCATGCTTCTTAAGCACTCCGTGTTTGTCTAAAGATAAGGCGGTATTTAGAGCTGTCTGACCACCCATTGTTGGCAAAATTGCATCCGGCTTTTCTTTTTCAATTATCTTTTCAACTGATTCCCAATGAATTGGTTCAATATAAGTTGCATCTGCCATTAAAGGATCCGTCATAATAGTTGCCGGATTGGAATTAACTAAAATTACTCTAAAACCCTCTTCTTTTAATGCCTTACAAGCCTGAGCTCCAGAGTAATCAAATTCACATGCTTGACCAATGATAATAGGGCCTGCACCAATTATTAAAATTGATTTTATATCTTTACGTCTTGGCATATTCTTCTACCATAGATTGAAACTTTTTAAATAAAGTTTGTATTTCTTGTGGGCCTGGACTTGCTTCAGGATGACCCTGAAAACTAAATGCTGGTTTATCAGTGAACTCAATACCTTGTAATGATTGATCAAATAGAGATACATGAGAAGCACTTATATTTGCAGGTAAAGTCTTTTCATCCACTGCAAAACCATGATTTTGACTTGTAATAAAAACTTCTTTTGTTTTTAAATCTTGTACAGGATGATTAGCCCCATGGTGACCAAATTTCATCTTATATGTTGATGCTCCCCCAGCGAGTGCTAAAAGTTGATGACCAAGACAAATACCAAAAATTGGAAGATTAACCTCAAGGAATTTTCTAATATTATCAATAGCATAAGTGCATGGCTCAGGATCTCCTGGCCCGTTTGATAGGAATATACCTTTTGGCGAGAGTTCCATTATCTCCTCAAAAGATGTCTCTGCGTTAACTACAGTAATTTCCCCTACATGATCAGATAAAAGCCTTAAAATATTATTTTTTATACCAAAATCAAAGGCAACTACTCTATGATTTTTTGTAGCTAAATTATTAGCTGGCCATACACCCTTATTCCAAATATATTTCTCTTTTACAGAAACTACCTTAGCTAAATCCATCCCTTTTAACCCTGAAAAATCTTTAGCCTTTGCCATGGCTTCTTCTGCTGTTAATTTTGAAAGAGGTGCAATACAACTATTTAGCGACCCTTTATCTCGCAATATTGATGTTAATTTTCTTGTATTAATTTCTGAAATTGCAATTACCTCTTGCTCGCGTAAAAATTCATCTAATGTTTTATTAGATCGCCAGTTACTTGGCTTGGCACAATGCTTATTAATAACAATCCCAGAAGCATGAATTAAAGACGATTCATTATCTTCATCATTAATACCGGTATTGCCAATATGAGGGTGAGTAAATGTAATAATTTGTTTTTTATATGAAGGATCTGTAATAATTTCTTGATATCCAGTCATAGAGGTATTAAAAACTAATTCACCAACATCAATCTTTTCTTCACCAAAGCCCTCCCCATAGAATATACTTCCATCTTCAAGTGCTAAAATGGCTGGAAAAGACACTAAAAGTTCCTCCAATCGGGCTTGAAATTTGAGAAAATTAATGGGTAACTATTTAAAGAAATTTTGGTTTTTAATGAGCTAAAATATCGTGCTGGCATTAAAATTGTACTTTATAGATTTAGTAGTCAACTGTCTATACTAAATGAGAAAAAATATGAAAATTTCTATTAAAACTGAAAAAGAAATTGAAAAAATGAGAGTTGCTGGAAAGCTGGCAGCAGAAGTATTAGAAATGATAGAACCTTTCGTTGTTCCTGGTGTATCTACTGAAGAGTTGGATAATATTTGCTATGAGCATATTGTTAATGTTCAAAAAGCAATTCCTGCAAATGTTGGTTACCGCGGTTTTGAAAAAACCATTTGTTCAAGCATTAATCAAGTAATATGCCATGGTATTCCAGATAAAAATAGAATCTTAAAGAATGGGGACATCTTAAATATTGATGTTACTGTTATTAAAGATGGATGGCATGGGGACACATCAAAAATGTATCTTGTTGGAAAGTGTCAACCACACAATGAAAGATTGGTTAAAATTACCCAAGAATGTCTTTACAAAGCTATTGAAGTGGTTCAGCCTGGAGCATATCTTGGCGATATTGGGCATGCTATTCAACAACATGCCGAATCTAACTACTATAGTGTTGTCGAGGAATACTGTGGTCATGGAATAGGAAACGTCTATCATGAGGAACCGCAAATACTTCATTATGGAAAGCCTGGAAGAGGTATTCAAATTCAAGAAGGCATGTGTTTCACAATTGAGCCAATGATTAACCAAGGATCTAAACACTGTAAAACCTTACAAGATGGATGGACTGTTGAAACCAAAGACGGAAGAAATTCTGCTCAATGGGAACATACACTTGCAGTTACATCAAGAGGAGTGGAGGTTCTTACAAAAAGACAAGAAGAATCTTTATGATTAAAAATAAATCAGATTTAAATGATGAGTTTTTAAAAAATTTTCCAAAAATATATCAAAATCCAAGTTCAACAAATAGCTACTTGTCCGAAAATACATCTCAAATTGAAGAGAAAATCCTCAAGTATTTCAAGCAATACGAACTTGATAAAGATTTTGCTATTTATGCCAATGGTGGATTTGGTAGAAAGGAACTTTATCCATCATCAGATATAGATATTTCAATAATTCATAAAAACAAGAAAGCAAAAAAAATTGAAAATTTAGAAAAATTTATAGCTAAACTTTGGGATTTAGGATTTCAGGTTGGTCATTCTGTTAGAACTATCAAAGATATTAAAAAAGTTACTAAGGATGACCCAAAAGAATTTACTTCATATTTAACTCGAAGAGCATTAATTACCAACAATGCTATCGACAAAGAAATTACCTCTACACTGCAAAAAATATGGTCAAAAAGAAAATTCTACAAAGTAAAATTATTAGAGCAAAAAGATAGATATAAATCCTTTTACTCTACGGCATATAACTTAGAGCCAGATTTAAAAGAATCACCTGGTTGTTTAAGAGATTTTCAAACAGCTTTATGGATTCTTCAACACTGTTTTGATTTAAAAAATATTAAAGAGATCAAAAACTCAAAAGAATTCGGAGATAATATTGATGAAATTATTGATTCTTATAATTTTGTTAAAACTCTAAGATATATAACAAACACTTTATCCTCAAGAAATAGGTTAACTTTTGAACTTCAACTAGAAATTGCTCTCAAGGCTAATATAAATGAAGGAACTAGAAAAAGGTCTGTAGAAAAAATGATGCAAAAATTCTATGAAAACGCATCAAATCTAACCAACTTTAATCAGCAAGTATTTAACAAGTTTGAGGAACAGAATGCTTTTAGCCTTAAAAAAAATATTGGCGATTACTATATCAAAGGAGACAAAATTGGTATTAATCCAAAAATTAATCTTTCAAATAGAAAGGACTTAATTTTTGGCATTTATAACTTTATAGGATCAAACAAAAAAATTAATGCGATTGATACCAATACGGTATCTCTTCTAAAAAACAATCTAAAACTTATTAATAAGAAGTTCAAAGAGGACCAAATTTATGCAAACCAATTTTTAGAAATTTTTAGGTCAAAATATAATCTTTCTTCGATCTTAAAGTCCATGAAAGCTATTGGAATAATTCAGAAATACGTAGATGAATTTAATGAGGTGATTGGTCAAATGCAATTTGATTTATTTCATGTTTATACGGTGGATGAACATACGTTTAAAGTTGTAAGAAATATGCGCCAAATGAAAATTCACTTCAAGGATGAATTCAAATTAGAGCATGAGTTAATAAACAGGCTCCCAAAGATAGAAATTCTATATTTAGCTGGTCTCTTTCATGATTTAGGTAAAGGTAAAGGTGGAGATCACTCAAAAATTGGAGCAAAAACTAGTTATAATTTTGCAAAAAAAATTGGTTTATCAAAAGCTGATGCTGAACTTATTTCTTGGTTAGTACTTCATCATCTTGAAATGTCATCAATTTCTCAGAAAAAAGATATTTCTGACATAGATACAATTGAAGAGTTTGCAAATCTTGCTGGAACAACTGAAAAACTAGATTATTTATATCTGTTAACTGTTAATGATATAAGAGCTACTAACCCTGCCCTTTGGAATGGCTGGAAGCATGGGCTTCTTAAAGATCTTTTTATACTAACAAGATCAAAAATAAATAAAGAACCTGTGCAAACCATGAAAGAGATTACAGAGGATAGGAAAAAGAACTGCATAAGATCATTTAGAGAAGAAAGAGATAAGAAAAAAATTAAAAACTATCTTGGAATCTTTGAAGATTCCTTCTTTACAAAAAATAATCTCGATAAATTAAAATGGCAATGCGGTTTAGTTATTAATAGTGAAATAAATAAAACAGTTATTGGTGCTAGAAAGTGTTTTGATAACTTGTTAGAAATTTTTATTAAGACTGAAAATTTTGATGGGCTCTTTTTAAAATTAGTTCAAGTTTTCCAGTTATCTGGTCTTGAAATAATTGATGCGAACATCTCTACCAGCACCAACAAAGCTATTGCTGCAAATACTTTTATTGCAAAGTATTCGTTTCACAATAGACCTTTAACCAATATTGAGGTTCAAGATATTAAATTAAAAATATCTAATAATTTTAATAATCTTGAAGGTCAATCAAAAAAATTAGTCTTCAAGAAAAAGAAAAATGAATCTTTTGGGAAACCTTTTAAAATTTCAAATGTTGAACAAAAAGATAAAAAAAGAAATTTACTAACCATTGAAACTGCAGATAGCCCTGGTTTGTTGGTAAAAATTGCCAAAACACTCCATGAAAATGGTACTTCAATATATTCTGCGAGAATTAATACCCTCGGTGACAGGGTTGAGGATACTTTTGAAATTGAAGATATGACACTTTCATCTGTTTCGAGTAAAAAAATTAAAAAAATAAGTGATAGTCTCAAAGAAACTATGTAAATAACTTAATTCGTCCCTATAATAGCGTCATGAATATCAAAGCAACAGGCTTAATAACAAAATCGTCTAGCGGTGAAACGCTTGATGCATATTTTCCTGTTATTGAATTTAACGATCAAAAAACCGATATTCAGGATATAAGTACTGATAACTTAGAAAAAGAAGTCGTTGAAATACATTGGACTCAAAAAGATCTTGATAAACCAATAGAAGATGTTGTAAGTGCATATCTTAAATTACACTTAATTTCATATAGATTTGTTCTTCCTAATTCAATTAATCTTGATGGTCTTTTTAATGCATTGCCAAATGTAGCTTGGACAAATAAAGGCCCAATATCTATCGATGAAATTGATCAAGAGCTACTAAATTCAAAACAAAATAAAAATAATCTATTCATAAGGTCGCTTGATAAATTTCCTCAACTGGTTGATTACATTATTCCAAAAAATGTGAGAATAGCTGATACCTCAAGAGTAAGACTAGGAGCCTATTTAAGCCCAGGAACCACAATCATGCATGAAGGTTTCGTCAACTTTAATGCAGGAACACTGGGCACAGCTATGATAGAAGGAAGAATATCTGCCGGAGTTGTTGTTGGAGATAATTCTGACCTTGGGGGTGGCTGCAGTACTATGGGAACTCTTTCAGGTGGAAATAATATAAAGATTTCTATAGGAGAAAACTGCTTAATTGGAGCTAATGCTGGCGTGGGTATACCCCTTGGAGATAACTGTACAATTGAAGCTGGCTTATATGTTACTGCTGGAACAAAAATTGAACTATTTAAAGAAAATGGTGATATAGATGGAGTTTTCAAAGGTTCTGAATTATCAAATTGCTCCAACTTAGTCTTTTTAAGAAACTCACAGAATGGTAAGGTGTTCGCCAAAGTAAATCAAAAGTCCATTAATTTAAACTCTGAACTACATAAAAATGATTGAATTCCTGCAAAAACTCATACAAATCCAATCCATCTCACCTAGGGATGAAGGGTGTTTTGATCTAATTGAAGAGAGATTAAATAGGCTTAATTTTAAATGTGAAAGAATTGATTATCTTAATGTTGAGAATCTATATGCTACTTATGGAGATAAAGGTAAAATTTTCTGCTTCCTTGGTCATACGGATGTAGTTCCAACTGGCCCAGAAGACCAATGGACTCACCCTCCCTTCTCAGGTCATATTGAAGGTGATGTAATGTACGGTAGAGGAACTGCTGACATGAAAGCATCAATAGCAGCTTTTATAGAATCACTCGAAGAATTTATGGATTCTGAGCCTGACTTAAATTACAGGATTGCAATATTGCTTACTTCAAATGAGGAAGGAGATGCTGAAGATGGCTTCATAGACAAAATTGTTGATGACATGATTGAAAAAGATGAAAAAATTGATTTATGTCTTGTTGGTGAGCCTACATCATATAAAAAAATTGGAGACAGCATCAGAATTGGTAGAAGAGGATCACTAGGCGGATCATTAAAAATTATTGGCAAACAGGGTCATATTGCTTATCCAGAGAATGTGGTGAACCCAATATTTTCTGCAAGCGATGTGATTGTTAAATTAAAAAATACAGTCTGGGATAACGGCAATGCTATTTTCCAACCAACAAGTTTTCAAATTTCTAATATTCATTCGGGTACGGGTGCAAAAAATATAGTCCCTGGAGATTTGGATATGTTGTTTAACTTTAGGTACTCAACTGAATCAACTCACGAAAAACTAATGAGTGAGTTTGAATCTATACTTAAAGAACTTAACGTTGAATATGAAATTGATTGGAAGCTAAGTGGTCTTCCATACCTGACAAAAGAAGATAATTTAAAAGATGTTGTGGTCGATTCTATAGAAAATATTACTGGTTATTCACCTGATTTAAATGCAAAAGGCGGAACATCAGATGGAAGATTTATAGCTAAAATGGGAACCGAAATAGTTGAATTAGGTCCATTGAATGAAACAATTCATCAAATTGATGAACATGTAAAAATTTCAGAAATAGAGCTTCTACAAAAAATTTATACAAATATTCTCAATAACCTTAACCAAAAATTAGCCTAATTTTTTATTTAGCTAGATTCTTTCTTTTTAAATAAATACGCCATTACAATTAAGGCAATTGCTATAACAACATAATATTGAATCATAAATGTAAATATAGGTTGAACAGAATTTAACCCATCAACCGTTGCATCTCCTCCTAAAAGGCCTGCAAGAACACCACCTATAGCTGAAGCTAAGAACCATAAGCCAAACATCTGACCCATATATTTTTTTGGAGAATATTTAGAGAATGCAGATAATCCAATTGGAGACAATGCTAATTCACCCCATGTCTGAAGCAAATATGTTATTAAAAGCCATTGCATGCCCACTGGGGCAGAAACCATAGCAAGCTTTACAGCATATACCATTACGATAAAGCTTAATGCCATAAAAATTAAACCGATTGCAAACTTTAATGGCAGTGATGGATCCATATTCATTCTTCCTAGATGAGCCCAGATTCCTGCAAATATAGGAGCAAAAGTAACAACAAATATTGGATTAGCAAACTGAAGCCATCCTATAGGAATTATGAAACCAGCAATTGATAAATCAGTATAGTCTCTTGCAAAAATACTTAAAGAACTTGCTGATTGATCAAAGCCTGACCAAAATGCAGCGGCCCCTATAAATAAAACAAAAAGTAGTAATAAATTCTTTTTCTCAGAACTATTTAGACCTGCAAACCCATAAAGATAGATGAAATATGCACCGGCCACTATAGTAAGAAAGTATGCAAAATTCTCTGCAAAGACTCTAGGATCTATTGAAATTAAACCAAATAAACCAAGACCTATAACTATAAACATTAAAACTAAACTTCTTTTAGTCCATGAGATCAGGCTTGCTCTTCTTGAATCCAACATATCATTAGGATTCAAGCCAGCATCACCAAGTAGATGTCTGTAATTTATATATTGATACACGCCAAAAGCCATACCAACACCAGCTGCCCCAAAGCCATAATGCCAACCTATTTTTTCACCAAGATAAGAACATATAAGAAATCCCAATGTTGAGCCAATATTTATGGACATATAGAAAATTGTGTAACCTGAATCTCTTCTTTGATCGTTATCTCGGTATAGGCTTCCAACGATTGTTGAGATATTTCCTTTTAACAAGCCTGTTCCTAGAACTACAAGAATCAAGCCCAAGAAAAATGTTTGCTCAATTGGAATTGCTAGTGTGAAATGCCCAAGGGCGATAATTATTGCGCCCAACAAAACAGCTTTTTGATGACCTAAAATATTATCAGCTATCCAACCGCCTGGAACGACCATAAAATAGACCATACCAACATATATTCCATAGATAGCATTAGCATCCATTGCAGAAAGACCCATTCCTGGATTAAATCCAGTCAATGATCCAGTCATATATAAAACAAGCAATGCTCTCATTCCATAGTAAGACATTCTTTCCCACATCTCAGTTAAAAATAAGGTTCTAAGACCAATCGGATGACCAAAAAATGCTGTATCTTTATCCATAATCATATATTTTAAAATTTATTTTAATTACTATACCAAAATGAATGAAAAAGCATACAAAGTCTTTCCTTTAAAAAGGATCACAGCAGGTATTTATGACTTCTTTCTTTTATTGGGTGTTTGGTTTGCTGTTGGTTCAATAGCTCTGTGGTTAAACGGAGGTGAAACATTAAATCCGTGGCTGGGCCTATCTCTTGTAATTTTAAGTAGCTGGGGTTTTTTTGCTTACTTTTGGCTTAACGGAAATAAAACTCTAGGCATGGCAGTGTGGAACATTGAAATTTATAGTCTTAATGGAGAAAAAATTACTATAAAGCAAATTTCAATAAGATTTTTGGTGAACATTTTAATTTTATTTCTAGCAGGATTGCCACTTATACAAATTTACTTTTCTCAAAAAGGTTTAGCAATCAATGACACCCTATCAAAAACAGCTTTAAAAATTATTTAGATTCTTCTATAAAAAAATATGCTCATTATCAATAAAATCAAAGCTGGAGCAATGACACCAATTAATACCGAGAGATTTGTAGCTATTGAGAAACTTATTGTGAAGTCTTGAAAGACTTTATAAATAAAAGCTCCAACTACTGATAATACTATTCTTGATGCTGGCGTTACATCTCGCAACGAGCTAAAAATAAAAGAACCAAAGAAAACAATTAAGCACAAAATGGATATAGGCAGAAATATATTTTTATAAAAAAATTTTTCTAAATGGGCAATAAATAACTTGTCTTCTTTTTTGAAATGGTTTCAATGAATTTTTGAGCGTTAATTATTTCAGAAGTTTTTAAATTTTCTACCCTTGCAAATGGCATCTTTGTAATCAAAGGAAATTTAAATTCTTCATAATTATTATCTATGCCAGTTCCCTCAAAAAAATGATATTGCATTGTTTCATCAAATTTTATTTGATTTTTAATGATTTCAGCTGAATCTGCCATTTTAAAATAAAGAACTTTACCATCATCAGTTTTAATAAATTTAACCTTATAAATAAAAGAATCTTTCATATAAGAATATGTTAAAAAAGATTTTCCATCTTTAATCCAATTATTGTTTTGGCTACTTTCTTCTGCTGATTGCACAATTAAATTTTTATTGATCTCTGCGTCGGCTCTAAGATCTTTTAAAAATAACTCATTGGATGGTAAAAATAAAAATATTAACAATATTGGGCCTATTGAGCTTATTAATACTATTTTTAATGGCGATTCCCCACTCGATCTTAAGACGTTTAAGTTGCCTTCTTGATGTGATATTCCTAAAGAAATCATAACTCCAAGCAAACAAGCACCTTCTAGAAAATTTATTGCATTACTTGGAGATACGCTCAAAACATACAAAAAAACATTAGAAAAATTATATTCTTCAGATAAGTTTTCAAGTTCAGACATTAAACTAAAAACTAAATCCAGCGTGGCAAATAATATAAAAATTGATAAGGAAATTAAAAACGATCTTTTTATGAGATAACCATGAAAAATTTTAATCATGCCACCATCCATATAAATAAAATAAATATCATGATCCCAATGAAGTATCTCAAATAAATATTTTCCTGTATTGCCAGGTTTGCAAAACTTACAAAAATAATTTTTTCTCTATAAGCATAGAGAAATAAAAATAAGATAAATAAACCATGAATAAACCAAAGGTTAAAAATCGAGCCCGGGTTATCAGATATGAATTCTCTGCCGAGTATTAAAAGACTTAAATAAGAAACATATATCAACATTCCTGGCAGCATAAATGAGAATTTGCCTTCTCTCGGTTTTGAAGATGAAATATAAATGCCATAAAGTAATAGAATTAAAATTGTTATTGGTATTGATATATTCCACTGAAATGTTGCTTGGTCTGATGCTGAAGAATAATCAAATAATTTAGTTAAACTTAAATCATTGCTTTGAGACATGTTTTTATCAATTTCAAAATTAAAATTATCAAAGTTTGAAATAATTTTTGATGACTCTGAAAATAAACCGCCGTAAAAAGACCCATTTTTTAAATTTAATTCAATGGTTTTATCTTTCTCTGTAGTTAACAACTCATCAGAAATAACAATAAATGAATTATCTTCATCAACCTGAAAAAGCTTAACCCCTTTTATTAAACCTTCATCTGCAGTTTGCACATAAAGAAATCCTCCATCATCTAGTGAAACTATTTCATCAGATTGAATTGCATCAATCTGCTCTTCAAATGAGTCTATTAATAGTAAATCTTTAGAGAGATTTTTTGTGTAGGGTGCGATATATAAGCTTAAAACAAGAGTTATAAAGAAATAAATAAAAGCTTGAGGCAGCAAAAATTTTATTAAGTTAAATTTTGATAAGCCAGCTGAAAAATATCCATGAATTTCTCCCTCAGAATTCAATCTGCCAATTGTTATGAGCAGTCCTAAAAAAAAAGATAAGGGTATCAATAATGTTATAAAGTCAGGAAACCTTAAAGTAATTACACTCAATATTATTCCAGGATCTATATTTCCTTCAGCAGCTTGTTCAAAGTAGCCGACAACCCTTGATCCTACAACAAGTAGAAAGAAGATTAATAGCACACCAATTGATGATCTAAAGACCTCCATATTCAAACTTTTTGAAAGAATATTTTTTTTATACATGCCTTGAGAACTATGATGCATTACAATATTTATCTTATCAGTAAATACCATAACAGGAGAACTTAAATGGCGTATAAAGTTTTAAATAATGTTCTTGTAAAAGACGCATCAAACATATCTTCTTTATCAACAGATATGCTTGTTTTAGTTATCAATAAAAATACAAAAAATGACTCCTCTTTCAAAGAGCTCAATAAAAAATCAAAAAGTTATATTTCTAAAACTATTCAGTCACATCTTGATCAATCTGGGGGCAGTATTTTGCTTCCAAAAATTGATGGAATTAATGCTAAAAATATTCTTCTAGTTAAAGGGCTTGATGCGGATACTCCTACTCATAAATGGTTATCTATGTATCAAGGTATTGCTCAAAAAGGAAATCAAAATAAGTGCAAAGATATATCAATTATGCCGGGAACAACTGCGCCAAAGGGTAAGGATGAGCTTTGGTTAATTGAGATGGTTTCTAAAACAATTGAGTCTAATGTTTATATTTTTTCTGAAACAAAAAATAAAACTTCTAAGAAGCCTAGTGTAAAAAAATTGACTATCCTTGCCTCAGGCTTAACTGGAGCTAAATTAACAAAAGCTAAACAGGCTGCAAAAGTTGGATATGCTATTGGTGAAGGAGTTAATACTGCAAAATATTTAGGAGATCTTCCAGCCAATCATTGCACCCCAAGAATCATTGAGAAAAAGGTAAAAGCAATGACTAAAGATTTCCCTAAACTAAAAGTTAAATCTTTTAACGAACAACAAATGCAAAAAATGGGTATGGGCTCATTTTTAAGCGTCTCTAGGGGAAGTGAAGAACCAGCTAGGATGATGGTTATCGAATATAAAGGCGGTAAATCATCTGACAAACCTATTGCACTAGTCGGCAAAGGTGTCACCTTTGATACTGGTGGAGTTTCGATCAAACCAAGTCCTGCTATGGATGAAATGAAATGGGATATGTGTGGAGCTGCGACTGTGTTTGGAGTAATGTCTACCCTAGCAAGATTAAATGCAGATGTTAACGTAGTTGGTGTTATGGGTTGTGCTGAAAATATGTGCTCATCCAAAGCCACAAAACCTGGAGATGTTGTAACTTCAATGTCGGGTCAGACTATTGAAATACTTAATACTGACGCTGAAGGAAGATTAATACTTGCAGATTGTTTAACATACGTCGGAAAGTACAAACCTTCATATGTTATCGATATGGCAACACTAACCGGAGCTGTTGTCATTGCTCTTGGTAGGCATGCAAGTGGAGTTATGGCAAATGACCAGCATCTTGCAGATAAAATAATTGAATCTGGTGAAGAGTCAGGTGATAGAGCTTGGCAACTTCCATTATGGGATGAGCATCAATCATGTACTAAAACTAAATATGCAGATTTAGCGAACATTGGCGGTGGAAGAGAAGCTGGAACAATTCATGCTGCTGCTTTCCTTTCAAAATTTACCAATGATTATAAGTGGGCGCATATCGATATTGCTGCTACAGCTTCCTATAGCACTCCTGTAAAAGCTGGAACTGGTAGACCGGTTCCTCTTATTAGCCAATTGCTATTAAGTAAGAAATTAAAATAATTTTAATTAAGCTTCCTAATGGATAAACAGTATTACCCTGTAGAAATTGAAGAAAAATGGTCCAAGGTTTGGGCTGAAAGAGTTATTTCTAATAAAGACTCTGAGGATTCTTTTTCTCAGGTAATACCACCTCCAAATGTAACCGGTACTCTTCATATGGGTCATAGTTTTCAATATGCCATTATGGATTTTTATACTAGGTATAACCATATGGCTGGTAAGGATGCTCATTGGCAAGTAGGATCTGATCATGCTGGTATAGCTACTCAGATGGTTGTAGAAAATAATCTTGCAAAAAAAGATATAACTAGAAATGAACTTGGAAGAGAGAAATTTCTTGATGAAGTTTGGTCATGGAAAGATTATTCAGAAGAAAAAATTACATCCCAAATTAAAAGACTTGGATGCTCGGTAGATTGGAATAAATATAGGTTTACCTTAGATGATGGATGCAACGAAGCAGTTATAAAAGCATTCGTTGAGTTACACAGAAAAGATAAAATCTATAGGGGTTACAGGTTAGTTAATTGGGATCCATCCCTTAAAACTGCTGTTTCAGACCTTGAGGTGGTAAGGCAGGAAAAAGATGGTCTCCTTTGGCATATTAAATATCCAATTGAAGATTTAGAAGAGTATGTAATAGTAGCAACAACAAGACCTGAAACTATGTTTGGAGACATGGCAGTTGCTGTTAACCCAAATGATGATAGGTATAAAAATCTTATAGGTAAAAATATCGTTTTACCTTTTGTTGGAAGAAAAATACCGGTACTAGCTGATGAATATGTTGATATGGAATTTGGTACTGGTTGTCTGAAAATTACTCCAGGTCATGACTTTAATGATTACGAAATAGGTAAAAAATACTCACTTCATGAAGTAGACGGTCAGGTAAAGACTTCGGATGACGCAAGTGATTTTGAGCCTATCAATATATTTAATGAAGATGCATGGTCAAATGAAAATGTACCTGAGCCATTTTCAAATCTTGATCGTTTTAAAGTTAGAAAGGCTGTATTAGAGAAGCTTAAAGAACTCAATCTTTTAGAAAAAGAAGAAAAACATCACATAAGCGTGCCCAGAGGTGAAAGATCTAATATTGTTATTGAGCCTAGATTAAGTCATCAATGGTATGTCAAAACTGAAGAAATGGCTGCAAGAGCTAATGAAGCTGTTAACAAGGGTAAAATAAAGTTTCATCCTGGCAATTGGGTTAAAACATATTTTAATTGGATGAATAATATTGAGGACTGGTGCATCAGTAGGCAAATATGGTGGGGTCACAGAATTCCAGCGTGGTATGACTCAGAAAATAATGTTTACGTTGGTTATAGTGAAAAAGAAGTTAGGCAATTTTATAAACTTGATGATAGAAAACTCTCTCAAGATGAAGACGTTTTAGATACCTGGTTTTCTTCAAGCTTATGGCCTTTTGCGTCTTTGGGATGGCCTGAAAAAACTGAAGATTTTGAAAAGCATTTTCCAACCTCCTTACTGGTTACTGGGTTTGATATCATTTTTTTCTGGGTGGCAAGAATGATGATGATGAGCCTTGAGTTTACTGATCAAATCCCTTTCAAAGATGTCTATGTTACTGGCCTTATAAGAGATGAAAATGGGCAAAAGATGTCAAAATCTAAAGGCAATGTTATTGATCCGCTAGACTTAATTTATGGTATTTCTCAAGATGATTTAGTTGAAAAAAGAACTTCGAATCTCATGCAAGAAGGTATTGCTCAGAAGATTGAACGAAAGACAAGAAATCAATTTCCAAAAGGCATTGATTCATACGGAACAGATGCTTTAAGAATGACATTTTACTCACTAGCAACACACACCAAAGATATTAGCTTTGAGATGGGTAGACTTAAAGGATATAGAAACTTCTGTACTAAAGTCTGGAATGCAGCAAGATTTATCAACGGCTATCCAGTTGGGAACGATTCATTTCAATCGGCTAATAAAACTGATGAGTGGATATATGAGGAGTTTGATAAATCAAAAAAACAAATCGAGAAAAATATTAAAGACTACAGATTGGACTATGCTATCAACGAAGTTTATGAGTTTTTTTGGAGTAAGTTTTGTGATGTCTATATAGAAGAATGTAAAAAAAGTGGGGAAACAAATAATTTAAGACCTCTTTTAAAAGAAATACTCATTATGATGCACCCCTTTGCACCATTCATAACCGAAGAGATTCATAGCTTATTGTTTGAAAGTTCTATTATTTAATTAA
>CACDVW010000007.1 GCA_902556355.1 uncultured SAR86 cluster bacterium | reverse complement strand
CAGACTTCTTCGGGGTTGCTATCATCGGCCGATACTATCTTAGAATAATATTCTGCATTACCTATAGCCTTTTTGCTTGGAGAATACTTGATTACGTATTGTGCCCATTTTTCTTTAATACGAAATGATTCTTGATAATCCTCAGATAACAGATATAGGAAATTCTTTAATCTATATATATTAATTCTTATTAAATAGGCATGGTAACTAAAACCCTTCTTAAATGAAACAAAGCTCAGTGCACAGTTAAGTATTAGAATTGAATATCTAATTCCAAAAACTCTTACAGCGTATCTTATGAAAACTCTTGTAAATTTAATATCGAATCTAAGATTGTCATAAAGATCTTGATCATCATAAATTTCTCTAAATTTCTCTTTCATTTTCGAAAATCCAGATCTACGGATACCCTTTTCCGATAGTAATATATTGAGTTTTTTTATCACGATTGATAGAGCTATTTATCTTATAATCTAGTTTCATTAGATTGTTAGAAACACTTTTGTTTTTCTTTCTATGGCTAATTTCAATATTATTTGGGTCCCTATTATTCTCTTCAGCAATTTTTCTTAAAATAAAATTAAAAGAGTTTTCATCTACTCCAAGCCAATCATAAAAAAGATTTTGATTCTGTATATTTCTGTTTTCATAATAGCTTACTAATGACTTTGCTTGTGGTTTTGTCAGTCTTCCATGTCTTATTTCTCTACAGGCATGATCAGTAACTTTTGAAAAACCAGTTTTGAGGTATTTTAGATAATCATGAATATTAAGATAGTTATAGCAATCAATATGATCATAAGTTTCAAATGTTCTATTAAAAGAAGCTGATTCATAACCATATAATTTAATCATTTTCTCATGCTGTGCTTTTGGATCCCATCTTATGTAATTACCAAGATAGATACCTCTTGTTCCAGCTTTTCTTAGATCGCTGTCTGATGGATATCTGTATTGACACATGTCCTCTTCTGATAAAGTATTAAATGTATTGAGCATGTCATCTGCTTCCATACCCATTAAATCATGGTCTTTTCTATATCGTCTTGTCATCTCAACATTATGTAAATGAGAAAACATTCCAACTTGCTCTAGTCCCTGATGAGCTCCCCAGATAATCAAAGGTATGTTATATCTTATTGAAGTTTGTACTGGAAAAACAGTCTGGCCTGCAATGCATGGCCAATACATACTTCCTAATTCAAATAAAGTTGTTTTAGTTATTTTTTTAACAATTGTAGGATTAATATTTTGAATTAATACATCTACATCGAATTTCGTTCTTAAATTTGCTAAATTTTTAATTCCAATGGGTGTATTAAAGTATTTGTTATATGTTACGACTAAGGGATTTAAGTTAAGTTTATTTTTTACAATATGAAGAATGAAATAAGAGTCATTTGCTCCAGAAACAGGAACTATGCAATCATATTTAACTTTTTGTTTGCATTTATAATCCTTAACAAGGTCAAGCAAATCATTCCATCTTTGATCCCAGTCTAAATAGTCTTTCTCTTCATGTATCAAACATCCTGAACAAATTCCTTTTTCATTAATTTCTAGACCCAAAGGATGACTTGTATCGTATAAACACCTTGAACATTGGGAAGATGTTTCCATATTATATTTTCTCCCTAAATATTGAGCGTCTAAGATTTTTTTTAGAATATTTTATACTTTTCTTAATTTCTTGGAATTTTAATTCGCCGTAATTTAAAATATTTCCAAACGCAATTGACTTAACATTTTTATTAGCTAATATTTGTGAGGACAATTCACTGACACCAATCCCGCCATAGCATACTAGATCTATATCATTCTCATTAAACATTTCTAACAAACCGATATCAAATTTTGAGTCAAATCCTTGCGACAAATAATCGATAATTATAAGTTCTGAAAAGTAAGGTTTTAAGTCTAAAATTTTATGCAAGTCTAATAATTTAGATTTTTTGTTTAGGTAATTATAGTGAAATATACCATTCTTATTAATTGTAAGTGGTAATGCTAATAATAGAGCCTGAGATCCAATTGCATTTGATATGTTTTTAATATTTTTTGGATTTTTAAAGAATAAATTGTCTACAATAACTCTCTCAGAACCAGATGATATTACTCTGATAGCATCCTTATAATTATTTATACCTCCTGCATAAGCTAAAGGCGTAGAAATTGGAATAGAGCTAATAGCTTTAATTAGGTCGTAATTTGGTCCAAGACTATTTTTACTTCTATCAATATCAAAAATTATTATTTCATCAACCCCCCATCTATCTAAATTTTCAACCACAGGCTCTATTGAGCCTATTGGCAAATACTTTCTATAAGATATAGATTGGACAACTCTATTAGATTTGACTATCACTGAAGCTGAAATTCTTTTCTTTATCATTCTATGTTTGAAATTGATTTGATTGTTTTTTTAAGTAATTGAATTCCAGCTTTTTGACTTTTTTCAGGATGGAATTGGAATCCGATTGTATTATTTTTTTTAATTATGGTTGGAAAACTTTTTTCAAATTCTGTTTCGGCAATTACATACTTTTGATTTCCTTCAAATTGATAGCCATGATTAAAAAAGAACTCATGATTATTAAATCTCTTTAAAAAATGATTTTTATTTTTAAGTTGAATGCTATTCCATCCAATGTGAAATTTTGAATTACTCATTCTTTTAATTTTACCTGGAATAATTCCAAGCCCCTTATTAATGCCTCCTTCAGTAGAATTACTACATAAAAGTTGCATTCCAAGACAAATGCCTATAATTGGTTTATTAATTTTAGATTGCTTAATTATGAAACTATCAAGTCCTGACTTTTTGAGATTTTCAATCGCAAAAGAAAATGACCCAACCCCTGGAAGTAAAATGATATCTGATTTACTGAGAAGTTCCTTGCTAGATGATATTTCTGGTCTAAAACCCGCAATCCTTACAGATTTACTCAAAGAATGTATATTCCCAACACCATAATCTACAATGCCTACAGAAATCATAGGTCCTCTCCAACTTTAAATTTTGGAACAATCTGACCATCATTTTTAACAAGAAATAAATCTCTATTTGCTGACTTTCTAACCTGCCACCAAAATTCATCAACTGAAATATCGATATATTTACAAAATGACTTTATATATTCATCGGAGCATTTTCCATCATATTTTTCAATCCATTTAATTCCGCTTTTCCTATCAATATGTCCTCTTTGAATATCTTCACAAATAATTTCAGTTACAAATCCAAAACCAAACTTATAATATTTAATCATTTGATTCATGATTTGCCAGTTATCATCTAAAGCGCTAGTACCATGTATATCACCAGTATTTACATAGTCTTCTGATCTATTTATAAGACCATTTAAGTTTGAATACTTTGCATTGTTTGTAAGCGACCAATCTCCCAAGTACCATCCTAAGTATATAATTTGAAGATCTTGTAGTTCAAATTGATTTTTGTCAGGATATATATATGGAATCAATTTTTCTCTTTTGTAACCCATATCAATCATCCATTTATGTCCGCTACTGAGTGTATTTGAATTTTTCATATTGTTTCCATCCCAGCCCTCTTCTCCAACCGCACTCAAGTCTCCAACTTGCATTGGTGTTTCTCCCCAAAAAATAATTGGAATTTTATAAGCTAATGCTGCTTGAGGCACTGAACTAAATAAAGCTAGCTCTGAAGTTCTCATATGGTTAGAAAATTTAAAAAAAGATTCTTTAATTAAATTCCTCCAAGTTTTTGGTGATGGGCTAGAGACAACTAAATCAAAACCAAGATTAATTAAATTTGAGATATTTTTTGTACCAATATCACAAATTTGCTCAGGCGGATAAGACAAACTCCATAATAATGGATTAAGTTTTAATTTGTCCCTTACCCACAAAGCTTGTCTAGTGCTATCTTTTCCTCCACTTACTCCAATAATACAATCAAATTTTTGGAATGAATTTTTAACAGATTTTTTCTTTCTATTTTTTAAATAATCTTGAAGTTGCTCATATCTGGAATTCCAATCTATATCTTCAATAGAATCATAATATCTGCAAATTGAACATACTCCATTGATAAATTTTTCATTTGGCCTTGTATCAGGCTGTAAGCATTTTTTACAGTACTTCATTGCATAGATTAATTTGATATATCATCAAAATTTACAGCGGTATGCTTAGATATATCTTTATTAACTGTTTTACCAATTATTTCATGGTAATGTTTTGGTAAAACGCCATATCCAGGTCTTACAGATGCAATATCATCTTTAGTAATAATGGCTCCCTTTGAAAGATCTTTAACAAAATATAAAGATCTTCTAAATTTTATATTAGTTTTTTCGTTATCTTTAAGGCTGTAATTTATCTTACCAATTGCCTTGCGTGCATTTTTTGTGTCTTTAGAAAGACTCATTAATTGGCTCGGCTCCATTGAAAAAGAATCATCTGGGCCTCCCGCATTTCTGTCTAAAGTAAAATGTTTCTCTATTAATGTGCAACCAAAAGCAATGCTTGAAATCGCAGTAACATTATCTATAGTATGATCAGATATTCCGACCTCAACTTTAAACTTCTTTCTCATATCTTCAATAGTTTTAAGATTATATTCTGAAGGTTTAGCTGGATATGAACTAACACAATGCAAAATTGCAATGTCTGATGTTCCAGAACTTTTTACAGCCTCAATAGCTTCAAATATTTCTTCTTCATTAGCCATACCTGTAGAAATTATTATTGGTTTATTTGTTGAAGCCACATACTGAATAAGCGGAATATCAACTATTTCAAATGAAGCAATTTTATATGCCGGAGCATTTAATTCTTCTAGTAAATCAACTGCGGTTCTATCAAAAGGAGAACTGAAAATTGTTAATTCAAGTTTGTTTGCAAATTCAAATAAAGGTTTATGCCAATCCCATGGCATATGTGCTTCTTCATATAAATCATATAAGGTTCTTCCATGCCATAAGCCATTATCTTTAATAATGAAGTCTTCATGTGATGAATTAAGAGTAATAGTATCTGGTTTATATGTTTGAAGCTTTATCGCGTCAGCTCCATTTTTTTTTGCCGCTTCAATTAATTTTTTTGCATTTTCAATATCATTGTTATGATTTGCTGACATTTCAGCAATAATGTACGGCGCCGCATCTAATCCAATCTTTTTATTATTTATAATCACTAAAAATCAAATCCTGAATGTAAATGTTTATTAATTTCTAAAATGTCTTTTTGATTATCACATAGATTAATAACATCTTTTAGACTAAAGAACTCTCCCTTACTCTTTAATAACGCAAAAATGTTTCTAATTAGCTGCAAATCCTCTTCATAGTCAACACTGAAATAATATTCAGGTCTGCATATACTTTCAGGCGAGAAAACCTTTTTCATACTAAATCTATTTGGATTGTGCCAAAAAAAAGGAATTATATGTTCTTTATATAATTCCTCTGAGGTTAAAGTGGCAATTTTTCTTAGTGCACTTACTTTGATTAATTCTGATGCTGTTCCATAAGGCCATCCAGATCTATGACTCGTATACAAGAAATCTTCATCTTTATGTTCACTAATTAATTTAGTTACAGAATTATAGTCTGCTAAAGGATCATCGCCCCCTATCCTTATAATATTTTTAATATTAAATTCATCTGCCGCATCAATATATCTCTGAAGGACATTATTTAAACTACCTCTAAAAAAATTAAAGTTATTATTCGAGCATAACTCCTCAATAGGATCATCTGATTTGTCATTAGATGTAACGCATATGACGTCAATATCGTTGACTCCATGTCTAATTCTTTGAAGTTGTCTAAGAAGCATTGGTTTGCCTTCAATGTCAGCAAGAACTTTTCCTGGAGATCTTGAAGAGGATAGTCTAGCCTGTACAAATATACAATAATTCATTTTTATGAATCATTAGTTACTCATAGAAACGTAGAGTTTTATCTAGCGCATCTAACTGAGGCTGAGATTCTTCGTATGAAGAGTAATTTAAAGGAAACTGCATTAATTGAGGTTGTATTTTTTCGGCGACTGGATAATCCGATTTTTTGTACTCAATGTTTGAATAAAGTGCTGGATTCTGTTTTTTAAAAATGCCTTCAGCAACTATAGGCTCATCATAAGTTAATGCCCAGCAAGCAAAAATACTTTCGCCACCAAATTCAATAAATTTCTTTCTAAAATCCTGCCATTTAATATCAGATCTAATCATTCTTGCAGCAAATGTCCAGTAAGTATTTCTAGCACCATCTATTTTCTTTTGTGGTATCAAAAAATCACTTGTTAATGCTATTTCTCTCATATGCTGGCCAATTTTTTCTCTTAATTCAATAAAAAATTCATATTTTTCTGTCTGAGCCAATCCTACTGCAGCTGCTACCTCTGGCATTCTGTAATTATAAGCAAATCCATCATGTCTCTTGTATGTAGGATCTTGAAAAACTTCTTTATTAAGCCTTAATCTTCCTTCATCAGCAGTCATTAAAGAATATCCCATGCTTCCAAATTTTCTACATCTTTTTGCAGTCATCTCATCATTGGTAGTTATAATGCCGCCATCACCAGTTGAGATATGCTTGCTGTTTTCCGTGCTATAGCTTGTGACATGCGCATATTCACTTATCGGTTTATTATTCCATGTAGCTCCATGAGCTTCTGCTGCATCATTAATAACAACAAGATTATGTTTTTTAGCAATGGCCATTATTTTATCTAAATCGCAAGATAGTCCGTATAAGGAAACTGGCATTATTGCTTTAGTTTTTGATGTTATCTTTCTTTCAATATCTTTAGGGCAAATATTAAAAGTATCCTCTTCTACGTCAGCAAATACTGGTATGGCATTCGCAGCAATTGTTACTGCAAAATTACTATATACAGTTATTGGGGGAATGATTACTTCATCACCATAAGATACGCCTAATGCATCAAGAGCTGCATGCAATGTACTAGTACCAGAATTGAACGTAACAGCATATTTAGCATTATTTTTTAATGCAAAAAGTTCTTCAAATGCCTTATTATACGAACCTGTTGTAGAAGAACCTTCTCCTGAGTCTAATACGTCCTTTACATACTTAAGCTCATTGCCTTTAAAACGCCATTGATTATTCATAATTTTTCCCTTTAATTTGCTTGATAAATATCCTCAAATGAATATAAACCTTTCCTATGATATTCACTCTTAAAAATAGAAGGATTAAAACACGCTACAAGAATCCTATCTTGTGAAATATCTTCATGTAAATATTGATCCTTCATGATGCCCTCAATTATCCATCCTGTTTTTAGATATGCTTTTACGCTAGCAATATTATCTTTGTACATACCTCCATATAATTTTCTTAACTTATGCTCATTAAATGCTTTCTCATTGCCTTCATTTATCGCATCAACGGCAAGACCTTTTCCTAGATAGTCAGCATCTCCAATGAAAACTATCATATCAGATATTTTATGAACCCAATTTACTATGCCTAGCTTAATAACTCCAATAAGTTTATTATTTTCTTTATAAAAAATACCATAATGAAAGTTATTGTTTTTTTTGATGCCTGAATGGAATTCTTCTAAAAGATTCTCTTTTGTAAAAATTCTTTTTGAACCAGAATAAAAATCAGTATGACTTTGGCTATGCCAGCCAACATACTCATCGTCAAAATGATCTTCGTTTAAAAGTTCAAGATATACCCTAGACATGCGGAAATTATAATATAAATGATATGTAAAATATATTTCTAAAAATTTTCTAAGACATTAAATTTATTATGCTATTTATTATTCTTTTAGTGCCCTCAGCATCAACTATATCGGATATTTTTTTAGATTGGCTTTCTAAGTTTTTCTTATCTTTTATGATAGATATAATATTTTCTATCCAATCTTTACGGAGGTCTTTAGCCTTACCAATATAGTCAATAAAACCTTTCTTTTTAAGGTAATTTGCACTCTCTACTTGATTTTCTGCTATTGCAATAACAATTGCTGGGAGTTTCATTGCGAATCTCTCCCATGTGGTTGTGCCACCTGCTCCAATTGAAAAATCACACTCATACATTAAGCTAGATAGACAATCTAAATCTTCATAAATTTCGATGTTTTCATAACATGAATAAGATCTTATTAATGGTTTATTTTTAAAAGATTTAGTAATTACTGCATGAAATATATATTCGTCCAAATCAGGGCAGGAAGAAAATTTTGCCAATAACTGTTCTGTCAATTTAAATTCATCTGTTCCACCAAATGATATAAGAACATTTTTGTATCTATTTTTTCTTATGAGATCTTTTCTTAATTTTTTATATTTATAATTTAGTATTGCGTATTTGGGTCCTAATAATAAAATGCATCCTTTATTTACAAGATCAAGATATCTTTTTTGATAATTGTTGTAGAGGTTTTGATCTATAAGAATATCGGCATGATGTTTTCTATTTGCAAGATCATCTAAAACGATTATTTTGGAGTCTGATAATTGTCTCTCCCAATTTATATCAATTTTGTAATGATCAACGATTATAAAACTTAACTCAATATTATTTTTCTTAGCTATTGATTTTAATATCTTTGCATCGTCTAAATAATTAAAAGTATTTGATTTAATTTTATGGAAAGCTAAATCATGATTTTTGAGGAGGTCTAAATATCTATCATCGCCAGAGAAAAAAAATATAACATCAACGTCTAAATTTTCTTTAATTTCTAGAGATAAAGAGATACATCTTTTAAGATGTCCACTACCAATTTTGTCTGAGGCTTCAACCCTGACTCCTATATTCATAATCCTATTTGTATCAAAGAAATAGAATGAATAATTTCTTCTTCATTTCTCAATATATTCTTGTCATGTATATTTTCAGAAAACTTTAGTAAAGTATTTCTGAATGCTGAATAAGGGTCTTGAAAATCAAAGAATAAAAAACCTTTTTCACCAATTATATTTAAAAAAGGAGAGCATTTTTCTCCACCAAGACATGTCAGCGATATATCAGAGCCTTCAATGGATTTTCCTTTAAGCATAGTTAATGAATCTGATTTAAGAACTTTATAATCTTCAATAGTAAAGTCTTTCCCAAAAATTTTAATCAATGAATCAAATAAATGTACTGAATATTTTTCCCAAGATCCGGGCATAAGACCAGAAATAGAGTTAATTTTTCCAATTGATTTTAAATTATTTTTTGCATCAACAATTTTATTATCATTTGCTAGAGCGCTTGTAGAATATATTTGGCCAAGGAATTTTTGTTTAGACAGAATATTTTTTGCATCATTTACTTTAATTGCTAGCGGTTTATCTATAAAAATAGGAATTTCTTGGGTAATAAATTTACTTATATTTTCAAAGTGATTTTCATAATCATCTCTGGCTAAAATTATTGCATCAACCTGTCCAATCATCTCATCCAAATTTTTTACAATGGTTGGAATATTTGAAAAAGCAGCTATGTTTTGTGAGATTGAAAAGTCTTGAGTCCAGACATGAGTTACTTTTGAATTTTGTAACAATTTATCATTAGAATTATTTTTTTTTAAGTAATCAGGAATTGTGCTGTAGGGACATGAATCAATATAATTTTCATTATAGCCATTGAAAATACTTGAAAATGAAAACGGATGGCCATTTCCTTCATTGTATCCAATCACGCCAATTCTATTCATTTTATATTATTTTATCCCAATATGAGGGGTTAATTAGCATATGGTCATCGCATTCAAGATTCTTTGGAATGTTAAAAATTTCGCTGCTCAGACTTTCTATAATTTCGATAAATTGTTGAGGGGTATCAATTCCTATAATAACTTCATTAATATTTTTATTATTTACGACAAAATTTAAACACGCACTAAGTGCGCTATAGTTATTTTTATCTAGCCATGAGTGATAATCATTAAATCTATTTTTCCATTTTTGAAATTTTTTTGGGATCATTCTACGATTAATTAATAATAATCCTTGCAAAAATATTGATCTTGCATGAACTTCAATATTATTAGCATTTAGAATACTTATTAAATCTTTTTGATTTAATCTTTGATCAAAAATATTAAATGAAGACTGTATTACATCGATATGATTAATAACCTCCATAATACGATCATCAAGTGGATCATAAACTGATAAGCCTATTTTTGTTGTTAAGTTTGATCTTTTTAAATCAACAAGAGCTTTTATATATTCATCATGATATTTTTTTTGGAAAAATTGATAGGAGTCATGAACCAAAATGCAGTTAAATTTATCAATTTTAAGATCAACAAGAGAACTTTCAGTTGTTCTAAAAAGAAAATCATTTATATTTGTTGCATCAGATGGAATGGTTGGAATCTTCGAAGTAATTTTGAAATTTTTAACACCTATTTCACCCAATACTTTTTCACTTTTACCATAAGCAGAAGCAGTGTCTAATTTATCAATCCCCCTTGAGTATGCAAGCTCAATGATATTTTCAGCATCAGAAAATGGAACTTTTCCTCTTTGGTTTGATATTCCATAATCTAAGCCAAACTGAGCCGTTCCAATTGAAATTTTTGAAATCATTTTAGAGCTTGTTTAATAGAATCAATGACTTTAGTTTGTTGATCATCAGTCAAGCTATAAAAGATTGGAATGGATAAAGCATTATCTGCATAATTTTCAGAAACAGGGTATTGATTATCACAAAAACCAAGTTTCCTATAATACGGATGAAGGTGAACTGGCAAGTAATGTAAATTTACCCCTATACCCATTTCAATTAATTCTGAATAAATTTTGTCTCGAGATTTTTGTTTAGAAAAAGTATCTTTAACTTTTATTACATATAGGTGATATGAGGATTTATTTCCCTCTGCAATGTAAGGTAGATGAAGAGGAAGTTCCTTGAGTTCTGAATCATATCTTGAGGCTATTTTGTTTCTTGTATCAATAAACTTATCAAGTTTCCTTAGTTGAGATATGCCTAATGCTGCATGAATATCAGTCATTCTGTAGTTAAAGCCCAGAGAATGTTGTTCGTAGTAATACTTTGGTAAATCGTTTTTTTCAAGAATATTTGAATCTCTCGAAATTCCATGTGATCGAAAAAGATCCATCTTCTTTGCGTATTCTTCGTTATTTGTTAATGCTATTCCACCTTCTCCAGTGGTGATCATCTTAACTGGATGGAAGCTGAAAATTGCAATATCAGACCATTTGCAACTTCCAGAAGGCTCATTATTTCTGGAAGATCCTATTGAATGAGAGGCATCTTCAATAATTATGAAATTATATTCTTTGCTCAGTTTATATATTTCTTCTTGTATGGTTGGTTGTCCGGAAAAATGTACCGGTATCACAACTTTAGGTAATAAATTTTTCTGCTTAGATTCTTCTAATTTAATTCTAAGTTTATCAGGACACATATTCCATGTGTCTTTATCGATATCTACAAAATCTATTTTAGCTCCGCAATACAATGCACAATTAGAAGATGCGACAAAAGTATTAGGCGCTGTCCAAACAATATCACCTTCTTTCAAATCTACAGCAAGGCATGCTAGATGAAGTGCGGATGTTGCACTATTTGCAGCTACAGCAAATTTTGCATTGACCCTATCACATACAGCACTTTCAAACTCAGGAACTTTTGAGCCTTGTGTAAGAAAATCAGATTTGAGAGTATCTACAACAGCCTGAATATCTTCATCATCTATAAACTGTCTGCCATAGTTGATCATACGTAGCCAAGGCTTTTATTTAAATTTGTAATTTCATCTACAGTTAGAAAAGTTTCATTCGATCCAGAATCATAACAATATCCAGGTTCTACTAATGAGCCTCTTTCTCCAATATTATTTGTTGTAAAATCAAAATCATCAGATGTTTGTATTGTGGGTTGAATAACAAAGTGGTCTTTAAATTCAAGTGTTAAATGAGAATCATCTGCAGGACACATAACTTCATGAATCTTTTCACCAGGTCTAATCCCTATATATTCAAGATCAAGTTCAGGAGCCATAGATTTTGCAAGGTCCTCAATCAAAATTGATGGTATTTTAGGAATAAATATTTCACCACCATTCATTCTTGAAAAGTTTTTTAAAACGAAATCAACTCCTTGCTGAAGAGTGATCCAGAATCTTGTCATATTTTTATCTGTAATAGGAATTGAAGATGAACCACTTTTAATGATTTTATTAAATGTATGAATTACTGAGCCTCTTGAGCCAACTACATTACCGTACCTGACAACAGCAAATCTAGTTTTATGACCTCCAGCTACATTATTTGCAGCAACAAATAATTTATCTGATGCTAATTTAGTTGCTCCATACAGATTTATAGGATTTGCTGCTTTATCTGTCGATAAAGCAATTACTTTAGTTGCACCATTATTAATAGATGCATCTATAACATTTTGAGCACCCATTATATTAGTCTTAATACACTCCATTGGATTATATTCTGCAATGGGTACATGCTTTAGAGCAGCCGCATGAATAACAAAATCTACTCCATTCATGGCCTGATTTAATCTTTTGGAATCTCGGACATCACCAATAAAATATCTCATACAGGCATCATCATAATCCTTAGCCATTTCAAATTGTTTGAGCTCATCTCTTGAATAAATGATTATTTTGTTAGGGTTATAGTTAGCAAGTAAAGTTTTGGTATATTGTTTACCAAAAGACCCTGTGCCACCTGTAATTAATATATTCTTGTTATCAAACATATTTTAAGCTCCTCTTTTAGCTCTAAGCTCTTCCATATTTATCATCATATCTTTTAATATCATTTTCATCTATTTTTTCCCCAAACTGAACTTCTATCATCAATGCAGTGCAAGATCCAATATTTTTTATTCTATGTTTTGCGCCTCTTTTAATAAAATCATAATCATTTGATTTTAATACTCTTATTGAACTTCCATTGATAACTTCTAAGCTCCCTTCAATAAGTATCCAATGCTCATCTCTATAATCGTGAGATTGATATGAAATCTCTTCATCAGCGTCGATAAGAATTTTTTTAACTAGGAAATTAGGCTCCTTTAATAAGTTCAAATATGAGCCCCATGGTTTTTTTGTATAATTTTTATAAAAATTAAAGACATCGATTGCCTCTTTAAAAAGATTAGAGCTTGATTGAGTTTTACCGCCGCCAATACCAAAAACTAACTCTATGTCATTTTCTTTGCATATATCTGCCTCTGGCAAATCTGACTCATTTTTTCTATCCCCGCCATTAGCAAAAAACTTAATGTTAAGAGATTCGTCTGAAGCCAAAGCTTTAATAGATTCAGAGACTGACTCATCTTTATCAATTGAGAGAAAAACACTATCAACATTTTTAAGATTTTTAATAATTTCAACTCTTTCATTACTTGGCATTAAATAAAAACCTTTTTTGTTCAATAAAAATTCATCAGAATTAACTATAACTATTACTTTGCCTAACTTAGATGCATCATTAATTAAGTTTAGATGGCCTAGATGAATTGGGTCGAATCCACCACTTACAATTACATGAATATCTTTAGAGCTCACTTCTACTAACTATAATCCTGAGGTTCCCATCTTCCGCGATAATTCATGACTGTATCCTCTTCTATAGATTGATATCCATTTCCTCTATCTAAAATTGAGTCAGATGCGATATGTATATTTTTGCACATCTCGTTGAACTCATTTGAATCTAATGCAAACTTGTTATCTCTTCCTGGCAAATCTTTATCGATAGTAAAATGTTTCTCAATAACTGTAGCTCCATTAAGTACAGCAAAAGCTGGAACTATTGTGCTCTGTGTATGATCACTGTAGCCAACAGCTGAATGCATTTCACTGAGCCAATTAATTCTATTTAAATTTGCATTTTCATCAGCGCATGGATAAGAGGATACGCAGTGCATTAAATTGAAATCAGCATTTCCATTTTTTAAAATTTTTACCGCCTCTATAACATCATTTTCTGAGGAGGCTCCAGCTGAAAAATAAATGTAATCAAAATGAGTTGAACAAAATTCTATCAGTTTCTTATTGGTGGTTTCATGAGAAGGGATTTTAATATTTTTAATTCCAATATCTGATATTGATTTAGCGCCAATAGTACCAAAGACACTTATTAAAAAATCACAACCAATATCATTAGACATCTTTTGCAATGCAGCAACTTTTTCTATCGTTAGTGCTGCCTTATTATATATCTCTCTTCTTCCATCTGAATCCCATGCTCCACCTTTAAGATGTGCAGGATCCCAATACTGAAATTTAACAGTATTGGCACCATTCTCTTTAGCACTTTTAATCATTTTTTCTGCTAAAGAGTTATCGCCCATATGATTCCACCCTATTTCAGCAATAATTTCTATCTTATTAATTTTATTCATAATTTTTTAATGGTACCCGGAGCCGGACTTGAACCGGCACGAAGTTGCCTTCGAGGGATTTTAAGTCCCTTGTGTCTACCAATTCCACCACCCGGGCATTAGTAAGTTGCTATTCTAAATCAATTTTATAATTTACGCCTTGTTCTTTTTCTCTTTTTTCAAGATCATTGTATTGCATTCTAATATTATTATTAACACTAATTACCTCTTTTAGTAATGAAAACTCTTTATCAATATCTTTTGATAGGGACAATAATGCTGCGGTATCTTTTGGAAAGCATGCCCCGCCAAAACCCAACCTACCATCATGGCCAGGAACATCCATATGTGAATTACCAATCCTCGCATCTGATTTAATCATATCTATAAATTCAGTCCATTTGGTATCTGAAACAAGAGCCTGATAAATATCAAAAAGTTGATTAAAAAAAATAACTTTCGAAGCTAAAAAAGTGTTTATTGAATACTTAACTAAAGAAGCAGAAACAACATCTGTTTCATGAACTTCGTTAATCTTGCAATTAGAGTGATCATTATAAAGTTTAGCAACTCTCTTAAGATCATCTGTTTCGCCACCCAGAATTAATGAATGAGAGTTAATAAAATCCTCATTTGCTGTTTTTTCCCTTAGAAATTCTGGGTTGTAAACAAAATGGTTATGAGATTTTGATAATCTCCCAATTATGCTGGGCAAAACAGTACTTTTTACAATAACAACTGATTCATCAAAATCTTTGCTAATTTCATCAAGAACATTTTCTATAATAGAAGAATCCTGATTGCCATCTGAGCTCATTGGTGTAGGAACGCATATAAAAATAAATTCAGGGTTATGAGGTCTTAGATCACCAATAGATGTGTTTAATATTGGATCTACAATAATCTTCTCAACATTCTTATTAAACCCGAAATCTACAGCTTTTCCTACAAAACCATAACCAACAATACCTATCTTCATTGCTTTTCCAAAAAGTAAGATGCTCTATTCTATCAAAGTTACATCTAAAAATTGTATAATTTACATAACAATTACACCTTAAACTAACAATGCCAAAAAAAGTTTCAATAATAATTAGAGGTAAAAACGAAGAAGATTGGCTCGGACTTTGCCTTAAAAGCATTCATGAGCAAACTTTTAAAGATTTTGAAATAATTTATGTAGATAATCAAAGTGATGATGCTTCTTTAAAAATAGCAAAAGAATTCAAAGTAGACAAAATTAAAAAGATTAAAGAGTTTCTTCCAGGAAAAGCTATCAATCAAGGTATTAAACTTAGCCAAGGAAAATACATAGTTATATTGTCTGCACATTGCATACCAAAAGATAGGAATTGGCTATCTAGAATGGTTAAATCAATAAAACCAAAAAAAATTGCTGGGGTTTATGGTAGGCAGTTACCATTAAGGAGCACAAGCTCTGACGATGCTAGAGATCTTCTTATGACTTTTGGTAATGAAAATAGAATACAAAAGAAAGATCCTTTTTTTCATAATGCAAACTCAATAATAAAAAAAGCAATATGGAATAAAGTAAATTTTGATGAGTCAATAACAAATATTGAAGATAGAGATTGGGCAAAAAAAGTTTTGAGTATGGGTTTTGAAATCAAATATGACTCTTCTGCTTCAGTATTTCATTTTCATGGACTTCATCAACATAATAATTATGAGTCTTTTAGGGCGACTGCAGTCAATCAATTAATACAAAAAATTAATGAAGAATCTGATGAAACTCCTTCTTGGTTAAAGGTTGAAAATAGAATTTGTCCTATTGTCTTTTATGGAGATTCTAAAAATGTTAAAGAAAATATCCAAAGATATTTGAAGGCAAATACAAAAATACAAAATGCTGATATGTTATTTTATGGATTTGAAGATCCTAAAATAGAAAACATAACTTTTTTAAATAGAACAGTTTCAAGAAAAGTATCTTTTGATAAATTCACATTAGACATTTTAAATCTGTTAAATAAGAAGAAAGGTTACAAAATTGAAGCAATATCATTTGTTGACTTAACTTACAAAAATTTCATTAAAAATTCTTACTCAAAAAATAAATATAAAATTTTCATGGATAATGTGCACTTCTCATCTTTTGCATACATTGATAAGGGTGAGGTTTGGGCAAAAAGATCTAACAGCATTTCACCATTAAAAGATATGTTTGATTCTAAGACTCAATTCTTAAGAATTGCATTTGGGCAGGGGTCAATTCTTAGGGCCTCAACCATAAGAACCAAAAACTCTAATACCGATGATGGTTTTGCTCATACTTTTAAGAGTTTAAATTACCTTATTAGGTGATTATTTATCTAAATAAATACTTAAAAGTTTAACAGCATGAGAATATGCAATTTCTTGAGCATCTATTGTCATGCCACCAATATGTGGACTTAATAAAACTTGAGAAGATGATTTAGAATATTCGTATAGTTTGCTATTTTTAAACCCAAATATTTCACCAGATAAGACATCCGATGCAATTGTAGATTTACTATTTCTTTCTAAAAAATCAATTAAATGATCTTCGTTAATTAGTTCACCGCGAGCAGTATTAATAATTAATACATCATGCTTTAAATTATCAAATATGTTTTTGTCAAAAAAGTTTTCTGTTGAGTGATCAACATGCATATGAATTGATATAACATCTATCTTCTTTAAATCATTTGATAAATCAACCAATTCATTATAATCGCTTGGTATTTCTTTATATGGATCATAAACATATACATCAGCCCCAAATGCATGACAAAATTTAGCAAACATTGTTCCAAGTCTTCCATAGCCGAAAACACAAATTTTTAATTTATTGAGTTGTCTACCTATAAATGGTTCATAGTTCCATTCTTCTTTTTTGACTGAATGATATGCTGGTATTAAATTTCTTAAGGAGGACATCATTAACGTAAAGGCAAGCTCTGCTGTAGAAGAAATTGTTTTAAGCACCTCGTATTCTTTTGTGAGTGATATTAGCTGAATACCCCTTTTTTCAATAAAGTCTTTGTCGATGTGAACTGTTCCTGTTGAAGCAGTACAGACAAACTTAAGAGACTTCCATGATTCAAAAAGCTCTGGTCCGATATATATCTTAGACTTGTTAGGGTTTGTAAAAATTATATCAAAATCATTATCAATGAGCTTAAGATCTTCAGGCAAAGGGTCATCTATAATTGTTAAATCACCTAATTTTCTTAAAGCATCCTCTATATTAGGAATATGTTTAATCGGAGTAATACATAAAATCTTATATTTATGCATCTTGGCTGTCTGCTAATATAGTTTCAGCAAGAAAAAAATCATTCATGGTATCAATATTAATTGCTCTTTCAGGAGGCAATACATAAGGCCTGCTATCATCCCCACCATATCTTTTATTTTTATTGATAATAAAGTCTCTACGCATGCAATATATTGAGCCACTTCTTATATAAGCTAGCGGCCTTAAATCTTGGCGCCTTGCTTCGTTTGGCTCTTCAACACAAAAATCTACAATCTTGTCATCAACTATTTTCTTAATTCTTGCGGGATGATGATCATCTAACTTGTGAACTGCTATAACGCTTTCAGCATTATTGGAAACTGCTTTCTTAATAACATTATCAATATCATGTTTATTTTTTAAAGGATTTGTGCACATTAGTTCTAAGAAAAAATCATATTTTATTTTTTTTTCATTCTCAATAAATTCTATTGCATGAATAATAGCTGAAAGAGATGAAGCTTCGTCAGTAGAAAATTCTTTAGGTCTCAAAAAAGGAGTTTTAGCTCCAAATTTATTTGAGACTGAAGCAATTTCTTCACAGTCAGTAGAAACAATATAATCATCTATAAATTTTGATTGAAGCGCTTGCTCAATTGTATATGCAATTAAAGGCTTCCCAGCAATCTCTCTAATATTTTTCTTAGGAACAGACTTAGAGCCTCCACGGGCTAAAGTTATTGCTAGAATTTTTTTATCTTTGTACATAAAACATTACTCAATGGAGGCTGAAGCCGGAATCGAACCGGCGTAAACGGCTTTGCAGGCCGCTGCATGACCACTCTGCCATCCAGCCAATAAATTGTTTGAATTATTGTATATTTAAATCAATATGTATACATATAAACATAGAAAGTTTAGGTATACTTTTAGTTTGTATATTCTTTTATAATTAGTTAAAAAATAAAAATAAATAATGACAGTCACAAAATTCTCGAAACCCTCTATCGCAGTAATTCGAAATAAGACCTCGTTTTTTGAAGAAAATGAAAAACACCTCAACCATGTAAAAGCTGTTAATGATTTTTATAAAAAACAACCTCCAAGAAATAATTGTAAAACTTGTGATGAGCCTCTTGATGAAATAGATATATTTATTCATGAAGTGCCATATTCTCTTTGTAAAAAATGTAATCATTTTAATGGAAGGCATGAAGATACTAGAGAATTTGCTGAATTCTTGTATGCTGATTCTGATGGCGATGATTATTCTAAAAACTACCTTAATAATTATTCCTCTAGAGTAAATGACATATACATACCAAAAGCTAAATTTTTGCTTGAAATTCTAAACAAAAATAATGTAAAAGATTTTAGCGTGACAGATATTGGCTGTGGTGGAGGTCATTTTATCAAAGCATGTGAAGACCTAAATATAAATGGGGTTGGGTTCGATGTAAATAAAATGCTAATTGATTTAGGCTCAAAAATGCTTATTAATAATAAAATTGAATACAGGAATTTAGATAAAATAAATGAACTTATAAAGAAGACTGAAACAGAGGTTTTAACTTTAATAGGAGTTTTAGAGCATCTAATGGATCCAATAGGTGCACTCAGTGCATTTAGTGAATCAAATGCAGAATATTTATACTTACAAGTTCCTTTATTTAGCTTTGCAGCAATTCAAGAAAGCATGCATGATGATGTATTTCCGAGACAACTTAATGCAGGACATACTCATCTTTATACAAATGAATCTATAGAGTTTCTATGTGATAAATTTAATTTAAAACGTGCAGGAGAGTGGTGGTTTGGAACAGACTTTGTAGATCTTTTTAGACATTTGCATATTAAAGTAAATAGCAGTTCACAAGAAAAATCATCGATGATTCAAAATTATTTGGGTGATCATATAGATGACCTTCAAGAGGTCATTGATAGAAAGAAAATGTGTTCTGGCGTAAATATGGTTTTACAAAAAAACTAAGTCTTAAAAGCCTGAAAAGTCTTAATAGTATAAATATACCCAGTGTAAAGTGTAATAATTGCAGACATAACAAGAAATATGTCCCCTATTACAACTAATAACATTTGATCCATAGCAAGTGCAAAAAGATATATTGAAATAGTTAATAACTGAATAGAAGTTTTTATTTTTGCAAGAAAAGTTACCTGTGTTGCATCGGATTTACGATTCCTTGCGTTTAAATCTCTCAGAGCCCCAACCCAAATTTCTCTTGTAATAATTATTGATGCAATAAAACCAATCAAATAACTTGAAAGATTTATGGCAAGACCAACAAATAAAAATAATACTAATATCTTATCTGCTATAGGGTC
Organism: uncultured SAR86 cluster bacterium; assembly: GCA_902556355.1. Classification (GTDB taxonomy): domain Bacteria; phylum Pseudomonadota; class Gammaproteobacteria; order Magnimaribacterales; family D2472; genus SCGC-AAA076-P13. Next base: position 25,988 of record CACDVW010000007.1, on the reverse strand, counting down.
TAATACTTCACCAATTTGAGATACTGCATTATATTTTCGTGCAAGATATCCATCAAAATAATCAGTGATGCCAGCTATAAAAAATAATATTAATGCTAATAAATAACCATCTGGTGAAATGAGTAGCAAAAATATTACAGCCGCAAGGAAAATTCTTAATAAAGTTAATATGTTTATAAATGTTGACACGTATTAGAGTTTTTCTTTAATTAATTGTGCTATTTTGGCATTAATACCTTTTACAGTCATCAAATCTTCTACATTTGCAGATTTAATATTTTTTAAACTTTTAAAATTAATAAGCAATCTCTTCTTTAAAATTTCACCAATTCCCTCAATATTATCTAGCTGTGATTTTCTATTTTTTGCATTCTTCTTTTTTCTTTGAGCATTAACAGCAAATCTATGAGACTCATCTCTTATTTCTTGCAATAATAAATAACCTTTTGAGTCCTTATTGAATTCAATTATCCCTTCTTTTGATAGGACTGTTTCTGTTGCTCTTATTCTATTTAGCCCTTTCACGATTGATATAACTTTAATATCTTTATGTCCTGAATTTTGAATTGCGGCATGGGAAAAATTAAGTTGATTTTTACCTCCATCAATAAGAATTAAATCAGGTTTTATTTCTTTATTTTCATAATATTTTATTCTTCTTTGGATCACATGCTCTAAAGACCTAACATCATTTCCTGATAATTCTTTTGATATATTGAATGATCTATACTCTTTCTTGCTAGGTCCATCATTTGTATAAACAACACATGATGCTACAGCATGATTTCCTGAGATATGGCTTACATCATATGCTTCAATTTTTTTTATGTCCTTTTTTTGTCCTATATGATTATTTAGGTCGTCAAATGCAAAGTTATACTTATCGGACTTGCTTAAATGATTTTCAATTATTTGTTTTGCATTAAGCTTGCATAGGTTATAAATGGGGCGAATAGATTTGCTTGGGCTATGAGTAATTTTTATATTTACATTGAATTTCTTTTTTAGCACCTTGCAAATTAATTCTTTACTTTCGAGTGTATCAGTACATAAAACTTTTTTAGGAATATCCAATTGTGAATCATAAAAATTTATAATTGCCATTTGATAAACAATATCGATCGATTCAAAAAAAACTTTTTTTACTAAATGGGTTTTAGTCCCTCTTATTTTTCCTTTTCTAACTACTATTATTGAAATACCTATATAGTTATTTTCTGAATGCATAGAAAATATGTCTATATCTCTCGCAATAGTAACTACAGATTGTTCTTCATGAATAAGCTCAATTCTTTTTAATTTATCTCTAATATCGGCAGCTTTTTCAAAATCCAAATCATTGGATGCCTTTTGGATATCATTCTTTAAGCGCCTAATAGTCTGTGAATCAGACGAAGATAAATATGATTTTGCTGATTCTACGTCTTCAAAATAATCAATATTTTTTATATTTTTTACGCATGGTGCAGAACATCTCTTCATTTGAAATTCTATACATGGTCTAGACCTATTTGAAAAAGTAGAGTCGTTGCAGTTTCTGAGTTTAAAAACTTTTTGAATTTCCTTAATAGATTTTTTTACAGCCCCTGAACTAACAAAGGGCCCATAATAATTTGAATTAACTGCTTTCTTTGTTCTTTTTAAATAAATGCCCGGGTAGTTATGATCTAGAGAAAAATATATATATGGGTACGTTTTATCATCTCTTAAAAGGATATTAAACTTAGGTTTATTTTCCTTGATTAATGTTTGTTCTAGGAGCAGCGCCTCAACTTCATTTTTAGTCGTAAAGGTTTCAATCCTATCTGTTAAAAATCTTATTTGTGAGGTTTTTCTGTCTTTATATGAGTTACCAAAATAACTTGAGACTCTTTTTTTTAAATTTTTAGCTTTCCCAATATAAATAATTTCAGTTTTACTAAAAAATTTATATACGCCTGGTGTTGATGGAACCTTTTTAAGATCAACCGCCATATTCATCTAAATATTTTTTAGCAAAAATTTTTCCAGCACTTACACCGTATTGATCAAAAGGATTGATTTGGAGCATTTTTGCACTCACATAAGTTCTATGCTCCCAAGTTGCAATTAAAAACCCAAGAGTTTTTGGATTTAATTCTTTTAGTTTGAATAGGTTTACAGGAATATTTCCATTTACTTGCTCAAATAATTCTAGTTCTTCATGAGGTCCATTTGATAAAAGACCTGCTTGTGCCTGTGATTGAGCATATAACAATTTATTTGTGCCCTTGTTTGATTCAATTGTAAAAATATCTGCACATGCAGAAGCTGTACCTTGGTGTAGTAATTGAAAATAACTATGCTGGGCCGTAGAACCAAAACCTCCAAAAATAACCTGACCAGTATTTTTAAATATTGAATTAGGATTTGCTTGCTTTCCAATAGACTCCATTTCAAGTTGCTGAGCATAATCAGAAAAAAATCTCATTTTCCAGCTATATAAGAGGAGAACTCTAGTGTGCTTATTATCATAATTGTTATACCAAATATCACTAAAAGATAATAAATTTATAAAATCGTTATAATCATGATCATTGAGCAGAAGATCGTCTGCTTCATGTCCTCCAACCAAGAAATCTTTAAAATTTTCTCCAAGTTCTAATATTGCTGGAAGTGATATTGGAGACCACATTGAATATCTTCCGCCAATCTCATTTGGAAATTCAATTATGTTTTCTTTGAAGCCAAAATTTTGAGCTTTATCCGGCTGAGAGGTTATGGCTATAAAGTGATCTTCAAATTTACATTTGGCTTCCAGCCATACTTTTGATAAAGCCATACTTTGCAGAGTTTCATCAGTGCTGAATGACTTAGAAGAAACAATAAAAAAAGTATCCTCTTGATTTAATGGTTTTACAGTTTCATCAAATTCAACTGTATCTGGTCCAGTTAAGAAAATATGATTAAAGTTTCTATGATTCTCACTAGTTAGCGTTTCAATTAATAATTTAGGTCCCTCAAAAGAACCACCAATACCTATAGTAACAATGTTTTTAATACCTTTTTTAATTAGGTCCTGTTGAAGTCTTATACACTTTTCAATATTTAAAGTACAAGATTCTATTAACTCTGCAGAAGCGAAATTATTTGAGGAGGAAGCATATATATCTCTGTAAACATGATGCAATGCTGACTGATTTTCAGTTTCGTTAACAATATCACCCTTAAATAAAGATTGAATTGATTGAGAAACCTTTAGATCGTCATAATGAGATTTAAACAGAGAAAAAAGCTTACTATTAAATCCCCTTAATGAAGATTTGTATTCTAGATTATTGTTTGTGTATATATGCTTAAAAACTTCATCTTTACATTGAGAAGTCTCATCCATAATTTTATTTAATATGTTTATGTCTACCATATTGAATTATGGATTTCTTGAAGTGCTTTACTAATGTTTGGTGCATTAGTGATAGGTCTTCCTATCACAATATAGTTTGCTCCTTTTGATATAGCATCTTTTGGGGTCATCACCCTACTTTGATCATCTGCAGATTTAGAAAGTCTTATTCCTGGAGTTATAGATAGCAATGATTTTCGCTCAACAACTAAATCAAGTTCATGAGGTGAGCATACAACCCCGTCAATTTGTGCTTCTTGAGCTAAATCTAGCATTGCATTGACCTGATTAGAAGCAGTTCTTTTGAAAATAGTGCTAGTATCTTCATCTGATAAGCTTGTTAAAGCTGTAACACCAAATATTTTAATATCAGTGTCTTCGACAGCTTTCTTAGCAGCTTTCATCATATCTAGACCACCGGAAGTATGAATGGTCATCATGCCTATCGGTAATGAAATTAATCCCTCAATAGATTTTTTTACAGTATTTGGTATGTCATGTAATTTGAGATCTAAAAAAATTTCAAATCCTCTAGAGGCAACATATGTTAGAGCCTCATGCCCTATAGCATTAAAACTTACACTTCCTACCTTTATCATGCATAAGTTACTATCAAGAGAATCAACAATGTGCTTGAAAGAGCTTAGTTGAGTCTCATCGACCGCTACGATGATTGGTTTTGACATAGTTTCTAAATGTTAAACTTAAGTTACTTTTCTATCAATGATTTTGATGGCTTGAAGTGCATTGTTGCAGTCTCGCCTAAATATGATATTTCCTTAGTTTTAGGATTAATAAACTTTCTAGGTCTTATATACTTCTTTGAAAAAGTACCAAATCCTCTTATTTCAACCTTTTCATCTAATGCAACAGTATCAACAATTGACTCTAAAATAGAATCAATTGCTAATGAGATTTGTGATTTATTAAAATTTGGAAACTCTTGGCTTAAAGCTAATTCAATATCTGAACGAGTGAAAGTTTGTTGTTTCTTATTACTCACTCAGCTTCAAAGATATTCTTTCTCTCTCTGCATCAACGGCAAAAACTATACAATCTAGTTTATCGCCCTTCTTATATTGCTCCAGTGCTTCTTTTGGATCTTCGTCTTCAGAAATATCAGACAAGTGTATTAATCCATCAATATCGCCCTCAAGACCAACAAATATACCAAAATCAGTAATAGATTTTATTTGACCATCAACCTTATCGCCGATGGAGTATTTATTAGCAAATTCAGTCCAAGGGTTTGCTTTGGTTTGTTTTAGACCAAGTGAAATTCTTCTTTTATCATGATCTATTTCAAGAATCATAACTTTAATTTTTTGATCCATTTCAACAACTTTTGAAGGATGGATATTTTTGCTTGTCCAATCGAGTTCAGATAAATGTATTAAACCTTCAATGCCCTCTTCTAATTGTGCGAAACATCCATAATCAGTAATGTTAGAAACTGATGCCTCGTACACGCCACCAACCGCATAACTGCTTTCAACATTTTCCCATGGGTCATTCTGAATCTGTTTTAACCCTAAAGATACTCTTAGTTTTTCTTTATCAAAACTAAGAATTTTTACATCTATTTCATCACCAAGATTAAGGAATTCTGCAGGATTCGTTACTCTTGACCAAGAAATATCAGTGATATGAAGCAAGCCATCTAAACCGCCTAGGTCTACAAAAGCTCCATAATCAGTAATATTTTTAACAACACCTTTAACTATTTGACCCTCTTCAAGGTTCTTTAATAACTCAACTTTTACAGCAGAGTTATTTTTCTCTAGGACAGCTTTTCTAGATAGAACTACATTATTTCTTTTGTAATCAAGTTTGATTACTTTAAATTCTTGAACTGTATTTTCTATATCAGGAGCTTCTTTTACAGGTCTGACATCAACAAGAGATCCGGGTAAAAATGCTTTAACAACCTCTACCTCTACAGCAAACCCACCTTTAACCCTGTTATGAATTTTACCTGTAACAAACTCTCCAGTTTCTAATGCTTCTTCAAGCATTTTCCAAGTTGTAATTTTTCTTGCTTTTTCACGAGAAATTCTTGTTTCTCCATATCCGTCTTCAACAGCTTCTAAGGCTACTTCAACCTCGTCACCAACAGATATGTTAACTTCTCCCTCGTTATTTCTGAATTCATCAAGAGGTACCACCCCTTCTGATTTTAAACCTACATGGACTGTTACCCAGTCGTTATCTACATCCAATACAACTCCAGATACTATTGATCCTGGTTGCATATCTAAAGTGCTTAAACTTTCATCAAGTAAAGCGGCAAATGATTCTGTCATTTATTAAATTCCTTTTTTATGAGTTTTTTAGTAAAACTCAGTACTTCTTCAGGGGTCATTTCAGACGAATCAATTATAATTGAATCTTCTGCTGGAATTAAAGGAGATAACTTTCTTGTTTTATCCTTTAAGTCTCTTTGCTTAATGTCCTCAATCAGAGCGAGCATATTAACTTCTTGACCTCGATTCTGCAACTCTAATTGTCTTCTTTTTGCTCTTATTTCAGGTGAAGCATTTAAAAAAATTTTTAACTTAGCATTTGGGAATACTACTGTGCCCATATCTCGTCCGTCAGCTACCAGTCCTTTTAGTAGATAAAAACCTCGTTGAAGTAAAAGCAGGTTTTCTCTAGTTTCAGGAAGTGCACTAATTTTAGATGCAGCTTTAGCTGTAGATTCTTTTCTTAACTCATCAGTAATATTATTTTTTTCTTTTAAAACAATGATTCCACTCTCATCAGACTTGAAAGTTATATCCTGATTGATAGTTTTTGTTATTTGATCATGTTCAATCCCGCAGTCATATAAATAAGCATAAACTCTATATAACAAGCCACTATCGAGAATTTCGAAACCTAAATATTTTGCAATATTTCTTGCAAGAGTACCTTTTCCTGAAGCAGAGGGCCCATCAATGGTAACGATATTATCTTTCATTTATTGCAACACCTATTGAGCTCATTACTTCAATAAAATTAGGAAACGAAGTTAAGATATTTTTACAGTCCTCAACATAGATTCCCTTTTTAGATCTTAAGCTAGCAATAAGAAAACTCATTGCAATTCTATGATCACCATGAGAGTCAATTTCAGCCATTACAGATATATCTTCAGAGGAACCAATAATTTTGATTCCATCATGAAATAACTCGTGATGTATATTTATTTTTTGTAATCCATCTGATATTGCTTGAAGCCTATCAGATTCCTTAACTCTCAGCTCTTCTGCCTCAGTAATTAATGTTTCTCCTTTAGCAAAAGATGCAGCAATACTTAAGATTGGAATTTCATCAATTATATTTGGAATAATATCTCCACTTATACCAATACCATGTAACTCTGATGAGACAACATGAATATCCCCAACCTCTTCATTGGATATAAGACGTTCATTCTTTATTTCTATTTTTGCCCCCATCGACGTTAAGACACTTATTAACCCGCATCTTGTTGGATTAAGTCCAACATTTTTTATCAGTAAATTTGATTCTTTTGCAATTAAACCAGCAACTATTAAAAATGATGCTGATGAAAAGTCACCAGCAACTTCATATGTTTTTGTTGGAATTAATTTTGAAGGCATGAGTGTAATTTTATTACCCAAGTGATGTGATTCAGTGTGAATATCTCCATTAAAGCAACTTATCATTCTTTCTGTATGATTTCTGGTTGGGTGTTTTTCGATAACAGTTACTTTTTTATTTGCAGCTAGAGCTGCGAGAATAATACTAGATTTAACTTGCGCACTTGCTATAGGCATCTCGTAAGAAAAATTATCTTTAATTAATCCATCTAAGATTTTTACAGGCGGCTTGCCCTCATTACAAGTTACTGTTGCACCCATATCATTTAGGGGATTTGCAACTCTTAACATCGGGCGCTTTGTTAATGATTCATCTCCAACAAGAGTTGCTTTAATGCCAAGACTCGAAATTAAGCCCATCATTAATCTCATGCCAGTGCCTGAATTTCCAAGATCAACATTTACAGAAGGATCTTTGAAAGGAATATTTCTTTTTTTTATTGAAACTGATGTGCCATTAATTTTGATACTAGAGCCTATTGCATTTAAAGCATTTGCTGTAGATATTGGATCTTCTCCGTTTAAGAAGCCACTAATTTCAATATCTTCATTTAGAAGCGAACCTATTATTACCGCTCTTTGGGAAATTGATTTATCACCTGGACACAAAACTTCGCCTGAAATTGAAGGAGTATATTGTGCAACTAAATTCAAAACGTATCTTCTTTATATTTTTTGATTTCTTCTAGTTCGTTTTTAAGAATGTCTGAATGAGAAAATGAGCTTGGTATCTCTTTAATTTTTGTTATTAATTCTAATAAATTATTTATTGATAATTGGAAGCTTGCTAATGATTTAATAATATTTTTTTCATTTAGCTCAAATATATCTTTCCACATTTCAGGATTTGATCCGCTTAGCCTTATAAATTCTTTAAGTCCCCCACCAGCATTATCACCTACGTCTTTTTCAGCCAATCTTATCGAATCAATAAGTGCATATGAGATTAGATGAGGTAAATGGCTTGTCATAGCAAATAGAAGATCGTGTTCTTTGACAGACATTTCACTTACTCTCATTGAAAGCGCATGCTGCCAGAAATTTTTTATCTTGTTCAAATGTACTTCATTTACATTGTAAGGATTACAAATAATTGTCTTTTTATTAAAAAATAGTTCTTCATCTATACCGCCAATACCAGACTTATCTGAACCTGCTATAGGATGAGAGAAAATTATGTTGTTAGGTGAGTCAAAGTTAAGTTGATTTTTAACACTTGATGTTTCAGTAATTGTTATTTCGGTATTCCATAAGCTCTTTAACTCAGAAATCACAGCCTGAGTTGCTCTAGGAGAAACAGCAACGATTAATATATCTATCTTTCCTACTAAACTTTTATCATTAATATCTTTTAAAGATTCAAATGAACTATCTATGATGTTTTTGTTCAATGCCTCCTCAAGGCTATTTTTATCTTCATCGAAACCGTGAACTATTAATCCTTTATTTTTTGCAGCCTTTGCAAGAGAGGAACCAATTAAGCCTAAACCAATCACTAATATTTCCTTAGCTGGGTTGCTCATCAAGTAAGCTCCCTTAGTTTTTTTAAGAAATATAAGTTTTCATCTTCTGTTCCAACTGTTACACGGATGTATTCAGGCATATCATATAATGCTACAGGTCTTACAATTACTCCTTGCTTCATCAACTCAGTAAATAACTCTTGAGCATTAAAATTACCTTTAAAAGAAATAAAATTTCCTTGTGATGGAATGCACTCCATTCCTAAATTGGTAAGTTCTTTAAATAAAAATTCTCGTTGAGAATAATTTAACTCAATGCTTTTTGTAATATGTTCTTTATCCAAAATAGCATTGCATGCTGCCTCCTGAGCAATAGCATTTGAATTAAAAGGTTGTCTAATTTTATTTAAAACATCAATCAAATCCTGACATGCAAGACCATAACCAATTCTCAAGCTTGCGAGACCTTGTATTTTTGAGAATGTTTTTGTGATTAATAAATTTTGATATTTATCTAGCAGTTCATTAATTTTTATATAGTCATCAGCCTTAACGTATTCAAAATATGCTAAATCAAGAATTACTAAAATTGACGGGGATATATTTTCCATCAATGATTCAAATTCTGAATGTGAGTTATATGTACCTGTTGGATTGTTTGGATTAGCGACAAAACATACTCTAGTATTTTCTTTAGTAGCTGAGGGAAATTCATCTAGATCATGCTTCCAGTCTTTTGCTGGGACTTCAATTATTTCTGATCCGCATGCTTTGGTTACTATTTTATATACTGCAAAAGCATGCTTAGACATAATTGCACTAACGTCTTTGTTGAGAAATGCTCTTGCTGCAAGTTCTAATATTTCATTAGATCCGTTACCAACAATAATATTTTCAGTGCCAACTGATTCATGATCTGCAATTAAAGATTTAAGTTTTTTAGAATCGCCATCAGGATATAAATGTAAATCATTACTCAAAGCTAGTGTTTCAATAGCTTTTGGAGATGGACCTATCGGATTTTCATTACTTGCTAGTTTTACAACTTTAACAGGCTTATATTCTGCAACGACCTCATCTATCGAGCGGCCTGGCTCGTATGGGTGAAGATCAGATATTCCTTCATTGAGATAATTTAAAAGTTTACTCATACATGTTGTGGATATGATCCTAATATTCGTACCAAAGAACCGGTTGTTTTAACTTCTTTTATTGCCAGTCTAAGCTTTTGATCATTTTGATGACCTTCACAGTCAATGAAAAAATCATGAGAATTAATATTTCCTCTTGATGGTCGTGTTTCAATCTTACTTAAATTAATTTTCCTTTTTTCAAAAGGTCTAAGAATATTTATTAAAGCTCCAGGTGTATTCGTGGTCTGAATTAAAAATGAAGTTTTATCTTTTCCAGTTGAAGCTAAATCATTTTGACCAATAACTAAAAATCTAGTTTTGTTATCTGAATAATCTTGAATATCTTTTTTCTGCAATCTTAGCTTATATTTTTCAACAGCAAGAGAATTGACTATGCATAAAATATTCTTGTTTTCTTTTGCATATTTAGCAGCAACTGCAGAGCTTGGCATTTCTAAACGTTTGATTGAACCAATATTTTTTTCTATCCATTTGTTACATTGGCCTAAGGCTTGTGGGTGAGATGCGATTGCAAAAGCATCTTTAATATCAAATTTATTACCAGATGCTAGCTGATGATTAATATCTAGATATATTTCTCCGATTATAGAAAGAGAATCATTGTCTGCTAAACAATTTAATGTTGTATTGATTACTCCTTCAGAAGAATTCTCTACTGGCACAACACCTATATCCGCTTCTCCTTTTAAAACTTGATGGAAAACATCATCAATAGTTGGTGATGGAATTCTGGAAACTAAAGATCCAAAGTGACCATGAACTGCAGCTTCTGAATGAGTTCCCTCAGGACCCAAATAGGAAATTCTTAAAGCCTCTTCTAATGAAAGACATCCTGAAATAAGTTCTTTATAAATAGTTCTTACTTTCTCGTTAGAGAGGGCCCCTTTTTCATTTGCTTTAAGTATGTTCCTAAGAATGGTAGCTTCTCTATCTGGTTTGTAAAAAGAGGTGTTGGGACTAATTTTTGATTTAATTTTTCCAATGCTAACTGCAAGAGCTGCTCTTTTTTGTATAAGTTTTAAAAGGTCTTTATCAATTTTATCTATTTTTGACCTTAAAGATTTTAAATTTTCCTTAGACATTTTTAGTTAGCCATATTTTGCTTCAAAGACTTTCATAAAGTCTACAAGCTCGTTAATTCCCTCCAAAGGCATTGCATTATATATACTTGCTCTCATTCCGCCAACAGATCTATGGCCTTTGAGGTTTAAAAATCCATTTCCTTCAGACTCTTTCAAGAATACGCTATCTAGATCATTATCAGCAAGTATAAAAGGAACGTTCATAATAGATCTATTTTCTACCTTAACTGGATTTGAATAGAATGCAGAGTTATCTATGTAGCTATAAAGAGTTGATGCCTTTAAATGATTTTGTTCTTTAAAAAACTCTAAGCCACCAGATTGCTTTATCCACTTGAAAACTTTACCTGCCATATACCATGCAAAGGTAGGCGGCGTATTCAACATAGAATCAGATTCAGAATGTTTTGAGTATCTTAATATATTTGGTAAATTTTCATTTTCTAGCTCCATTAAGTCCTTTTTAATAATGACCATAGTCAATCCAGCTGGTCCAATATTTTTTTGTGCTCCTGCATAAATTAAAGAAAATTTAGATACATCTAATGGCTCGCTCAATATGACTGAAGACATGTCAGCAATTAAGTGATTGTTTATATCTGGAGCTTCATGTATTGCAACTCCTTGAATGGTTTCATTGGGGCAATAATGAACATATGCAGAGTCCTCAGAGTATTTCCAATCCTCTTCACTTGGAGCATATGAAAAGCCATGATTTTCTGAGGAGGCAATAGTGTTTACCTTAGTTAATTTAGATGCTTCTGCAATTGCTTTTTTAGACCACGAGCCTGATAAAACATAATCAGCATTATTATTATGAGCAAAGTTTAATGGAACCATGGAAAATTGATGTGTTGCTCCACCCTGAAGAAAAAGAACTTCATGTGATGGTGGAACATTTAAGATATCTATGAAATCTTGTTTTGCGTCTTTAGCAACACCATCATAGATTTTTGATCTATGACTCATTTCCATAATAGACATGCCTGAGTCACCCCATTCTAGTAGTTCATCTTTTACTTCAGACAGTACCTGTTCAGATATGACAGCAGGCCCAGCGCAGAAATTCCACTTGCGCATTATTCTTCCTCTTCGTTATCTTCGTTTGGAATTGTTACACACTCGATGAGTTTTTCTCCTTCCTTTGGAGTAATAACTTTAACACCTTGTGTATTTCTACTTAATGTAGGTACTTGTGAAACACTTGTTCGAATCATGGTTCCTTTGTCACTAATTAACATTATTCCATCTTCATCTTCTACCAATGCTGCCGAAACCATTGAGCCATTTCTTTCACTGGTTTTCATTGAAATAACTCCTTGCCCGCCTCTATTGTGTGAAGGAAAATCATCCAAAGCAGTTTTTTTACCATATCCATTTTCTGAAACACATAATATAGTTTTTTCTGGATCAGCTATCATCAGAGAAATTAGTTTTTCATCTTTTTTAAGTCTAATACCTCTAACGCCTCTTGCAGTTCTGCCCATTGGTCTAACATGTGACTCATTAAATCTAATTAATTTTCCAGATGATGATGCTAATAGAATTTCATTATCTCCTGAGGTTATTGCTGTACCAACAAGCTTGTCATCTTCGTCTAAATTTATTGCTTTTATACCTGATTTATATTTTTTAGAAAACAAACTTAGGTTTGTCTTTTTAGTAGTACCATTTCTAGTAGCCATGAAAATAAACTGATCATCTGAAAACTCACTTACCGGAAGAATATCACTTACCGATTCATCATCATCAAGATTTAACATGTTTACTAAAGGTCTTCCTTTCGAGGTTCTAGAGGCCACAGGAATTTCATAAACTTTTAACCAAAAAACTTTACCTTTAGTCGTAAAACATAAAATTTGCATATGACTACTAAGGACATAAAGATTCTGAATTAAATCCTCTTCTTTAACAGCAGCTGCAGCTTTACCTTGTCCTCCTCTTCTCTGCTCTCTATATTCGTCGAGAGGTTGAGTTTTTGCATATCCACTTCTTGATACAGTTAAAACTCTCATCTCCTCAGGTATAAGATCCTCGTTAGTTATCCCTCTTCTTGTATCATTAATTAAAGTTCTTCTTTCATCTCCAAAATTAGTTTTTACCTCTTCAAGCTCTTCTATCATCAAATTCTTTAGAGTCTCTTTGTCATCTAATATCTTTTGTAGATCTATAATTTTTGCAACTATTTCTGAAAACTCATTACTTAAATTATCTTGCTCTAAACCAGTTAGTCTTCCCAATCTTAGTTCTAAAATTGCTTTTGCTTGATCAGGAGAAAGTTTATATTTTTTGCCGTTGATGCCAAGATCTTTGCTTAAGCCTTTTGGTTTGCATGCATCTTTGCCAACTTTTTTAAGAATAGCCTCAACCGGTCCCGCTTTCCAAACTTTTTTACACAGAGCATCAGCTGCTAATTTTGGATCTTTTGACTTCTTAATAATTGTTATAACTTCATCAATATTAGCTATAGCTACCATAAGCCCTTCAACAATATGACCTCTATCCTTAGCCTTTTTTAAATCGTATTTTGTACGTTTGGTTATAATGTCTTTACGATGCTTGATGAAAGCTTCGAGCATTTCTTTTAGATTTACTTCCTTCGGCTGCCCATCAACTAAAACCGTAAAATTGATACCAAATGATTGTTCTAATTGAGTTTGTGCAAAAAGATTATTTTCTAAAACCTCTACAGAATCTCCTTTTCTTACTTCAATAACGACTCGCAACCCATCCTTATCAGACTCATCTCTTATTTCTGTAATTCCTTCTATCTTTTTCTCTTTGACTAATTCAGCAATTTTTTCAAGCATCTTAGCTTTATTTACCATAAATGGAATTTCATTGATTATGAGTGATTGTTTGCCTGATTTCTCATCTTCTTCAATGGAAGTATTAGATCTGATATGAATAATACCTCTTCCAGTCTTATAGGCTTCATATATGCCAGCCTTTCCATCAATTGTTCCACCTGTTGGAAAATCCGGACCAGAGATGTCTTTAATAAGATCATCAATTGAAAGTTTGGGGTCATTTATTAAGTTAACGCTTGCATTAAGAACTTCAGTAAGATTGTGCGGCGGAATATTTGTAGCCATACCCACAGCGATACCAGATGAACCATTTACTAAGAGATTTGGAATTTTTGTAGGTAAAACATCTGGAATGAATTCACTACCATCATAGTTTGGCGAATAGGAGACTGTTTCTTTTTCAATATCTCCATACATCTGATCAGTGATCTTCGCCATCCTTACTTCTGTATATCTCATTGCAGCAGGCGGATCACCATCTATAGAACCAAAATTTCCCTGGCCCTCAACAATTGGATATCTCATTGAAAAATCTTGTGCCATTCTTACCATTGCGTCGTATACGGCGCTATCGCCATGAGGATGATATTTACCAATAACATCACCAACTACTCTTGCTGATTTTTTATAAGGTTTGTTATATGAATTTTTAAGGTCATACATCGCATATAAAATACGTCTGTGGACTGGTTTAAGACCATCCCTTATATCTGGGAGAGCTCTTCCATGGATAACGCTAAGAGCATAGCTAAGGTATGATTGCTTAAGCTCATCTTCAATATTTACCGATATTATTTCTTTTGCGAAGTCACTCATATGCTATGTATTTTTGATGTAAAAAAAGGTCCCTAATTAAGGGTATATTTTAGCATATTTTATGAAGTAATTAGTCTTTAAATTCAGAAACTAAGCCACCAATTGACTCTTTTGCATCACCGAATAGCATTCTAGTATTTTGTTTAAAAAACAATGGATTTTGAACGCCTGCAAAGCCTGAGGACATTGACCTTTTTAAAACAAAAACTGTCTTTGCGTTGTGCACTTCAATTATTGGCATTCCATATATTGGACTACCTGGCTCTTCTGTAGCAGAAGGATTAACAACATCATTGGCACCAATAACTACAGCTACATCAACTGAGTCCATAATTGGATTCACATCGTCAGGTTCAGCTAAAACATCATAAGGAACATTTGCTTCTGCTAATAAGACGTTCATATGGCCAGGCATTCTACCTGCTACAGGATGTATCCCATATTTCACTTCTGTACCATTTTCTTCAAGTAACTCGCCCAGCTCTCTAACTACATGCTGAGCTTGAGCAACAGCCATGCCATAACCAGGAATAATTAATACTGAACTCGCGCTTTCTAAAATTAAAAATGCATCAGCAACATTGATTGGGCTTACTTCACCCTGCTCTTCTGAAGATGAACCTTTAGATGCGCTAGCGTAACCAACGAATAGAATATTATTAATAGATCTATTCATTGCTTTTGCCATTATGACTGTAAGAATAAGTCCACTTGCACCGACAAGTGATCCAGCAACAATTAATACATTATTTAATAAAAGAAGACCAGCGAATGCAGCAGCAATTCCTGAAAATGAGTTTAACAAAGATATAACTACTGGCATATCGCCGCCTCCAATAGGCAAAACGAAACCTATACCACCAAGGAGAGTAATAACTAGCAGCACTGTAAAGAAATTAAAGCCGATTGCAGGCATAAATGGCAGCAAGATACTAAAAATTAAAAATAATATTGATCCATAAAAAATAGTAGTAAAAATTTTTGTAATAATAGAAGTTTTAGCTACTTTTAATTTTTCAGACAACTTTCCGTAAGCTATCAAGCTCCCTGTAAAAGTAACGCCTCCAATATATATTGTGACCATGACCAATAAATACTGGAAATAATTATCTGGAATTGAATTATATTCAGACCAAGCAATTAAGAATGTTGCCAGCCCACCAAAACCATTAAATAAAGCTACCATTTCAGGTATAGAAGTCATCTTAACTTTTAATGCTATTGTTGAGCCAATAATAGCCCCAAGTAAAATACCACCAAGCAATACAATCGGATCAACTATAAAGATAATAGTTGCTAAAACAGCAATAAACATAGCAAAAGCTGATAAGAAGTTACCTTTAACGGCTGTATCTTCTTTACCAAGCATTTTAATACCTGATATAAAAAGAATAGAAGCAACGATATAAATGATATTTTGTACTGCAGTTATGTCTTCAAAAATACTCATGACTATTTCTTCTTAAACATTTTCAGCATTCTATTAGTAACAAGATATCCACCAAATACATTAATTGAAGCGAAAAGGACGGCTAAAAAAGCTATTGCACTTTGAAGATTTGAATCTGTTGACAAGACTAAAGCTCCCACCAATGCAATACCTGAAATAGCGTTTGCTCCAGACATTAAAGGAGTGTGAAGAGTACTTGGCACTTTTGATATTAGCTCTAAACCTAAGTAAATAGAAAGGATAAGAACGAAACCTAATAAAGCATATATTTCCATGTTACTGGAACCTCTCATTTAAAATTTTACTATTAAATACAATGACACTGCTTTTTATGATCTCGTCATCAAAATCAAAGTTGATTGAGCTATCTTCATTGTTAAAAAAATCTGTAATCCAATGGTTAAAATTATTTGATAGTGCTAGAGATGCGTGATTTGAAACCGAAGATGCTAAATTGGAAATACCAATAATTTTTACACCATTTTTAATTACTACTTCATCGGCTAAAGACCCCTCAACATTACCTCCGGATTCAACAGCCATATCAAAAATTACACTACCAGGTTTCATTTTTTCTATAGTAGCAGTATCGATCAATTTTGGTGCCGGTCTTCCGAATAATTGTGCGGTTGTAATAACAATGTCAGACCTAGCACAAACATCAGCTTGTAGATCTTTTTGTTTTTGAACCTGTTCTGGTGTTAACTCTTTTGCATAGCCTTGATCTGTCTGACCTGTTTCTCCAAGATCAATTTTTACAAATTTAGCTCCTAAAGATTGGACCTGTTCTTCTACAACATCTCTTGTATCAAAAGCATCTACTCTTGCGCCAAGCCTTTTTGCTGTTGCAATAGCTTGTAGGCCAGCAACTCCAACACCAATTACAAAAACTCTTGCGGGCTTTAAAGTACCAGCAGCGGTCATCATCATTGGAAGAGCAGTGGATAAATGTTTAGCTGATTCAATAACTGCAGCATAACCTGCAAGATTAGCTTGAGAGCTGAGTACGTCCATTTTTTGAGCTCTGGTAATTCTTGGAATAAATTCCATGCTAACTAAATTAATGTCATTTGCTGCACAAGCATTTATTAGCTCTTGATTAGAAAATGGACTGACCATTCCTATTAATGTTGAACCTTTTTTCATAGATGATATTTCTTCTGCTGAAATTGGTTGATTGGTAATTAGCAAGTCTGATTTTTCAAGACACTCGGACCTTGAAGAACTTTTGAGGCCTAGGTTTTCGAAAACGCTATCGTCTGAATTAATACCCTCTCCAATGCCACGTTCGAAATTTATTTCAACTTTTAGGCTTGTTAAAGCACTTATGGTATCTGGATGGATTGGTGACCTGTGATCTTTTGGGTCATTAGATTTTAATGCTGAAATAATCACTATTATTTTTTTAAACTGTGTATGTAGTGAAGTAAAACGTAATAAAAATAAAAAGTCAATTTAATTAAAATATACCGAATTTTAAATGATTAAAGCACTTTTCAAATTGTAGTTTTACTACACATATTTAATTTATTGCCCTATGTCTAAATAGTTCTATTAAGGGTAAAATTCTCTCATGAACATAGACCAACGAGAAGTTCAAAAATTCGCAGATCTTGCAGAGAAATGGTGGGATACCTCTGGAGACTTTAAACCTCTTCATGTAATCAACCCTCTTAGAGCTGAATACATATCATCAAAAGTTGAATTAGAAGGTAAAACAATACTAGATGTGGGCTGTGGTGGAGGTATATTGGCAGAAGCTTTGCATGATAAAGGGGCAATCGTTACAGGTATTGATGCTGCTGGTCCTGGTATTGAAATTGCAAAACATCATGCAAAAAAAAATAATAAATCAATAGACTATCAAGAAAGCACGGCTGAAGATCTAATTCAGAAAAGCACAGAAAAATATGATGTTGTAACATGCCTTGAGGTTTTAGAGCATGTTCCTGATCCTAAATTATTGGTAAAAACGTGTATTAACCTTTTAAAACCAAATGGAGATCTATTTTTATCTACCATAAATAAAAATCCTAGATCTTGGATTACTGCAATAGTTGGAGCTGAATATATATTCAACATATTACCTAAAGGCACTCATGAATTTGATAAATTCATAAAACCTTCATCACTTGGATCATACATTAGAGAGAGTTCTGCAGAGTTAGTTGAAACCAAAGGAATGTTTTACAATCCAATAACCCATAAAGCTAATCTTAATAATGATTTAGGTGTTAATTACTTAATGTATGCAAAAAAGCCTTAGTTCAAAATTAGTTTTATTTGATCTTGATGGAACGGTTATTGATACTGCTCCTGATTTTGTTCTATCTCTAAATAATATTTTAAAAAGACATGGAAGAGCTACTTTAGAGTTTGACCATATAAGATCTTTTGTTTCAGAAGGTTCTGTAAAATTTACTGAAATTGGATTTGAGATTACAAGAGATCATCCAGACTTTAATAAATACAGGAATGAGTTTCTTATAGAATATAAAAATAACCTAACTAATAAATCAAAGCTATTTGCCGGTATATCATCATTATTAAATCAATTAGATGAAAATAGCATTCCTTATGGAATAGTAACTAATAAACCTTTCGATTATGCCGAACCTCTTATTAATTATTTCAATGAGCTTAAAAATTGCAAAGCACTTGTATGTCCAGATCATCTTCAAAATAGCAAACCCAGTCCAGAAGGTATACTTTTAGCATGCAAAAAAATAGGAGTTGATCCTAAAGAAAGCGTTTATGTTGGAGATCACCCAAATGATCTAATCGCTGGTAAAAATGCAGGAACAAAAACTATTGGTTGTCTTTATGGCTATAGTTTAGATAAAGATGGGACATATCCCGAATCAATAATAGTTAACAAGGCAGATGAAATAATCAACGCTCTAAAATTGTTATGAAAATAAAAAATACATTTGAAAAAAATTTTCTCAACAATAAAAATATTTTAGTCACAGGTGCATCTAAAGGAATAGGTAGAGAATTAGCAGTAACATTAAGCTCCTATGGGGCAAATATTATTCTTCATGGCCGCGATGAAAAGGCTTTGGATAAGATCTATGATGAAATTATAGATGCAACAGAAACCTCTCCCCTAATTATTCAATGCGATTTGAATGATTTAGATGAAAATAAATCACAGAACATTGCAAATGTTATCTCTGAAAATGTAAATATATTAGATGGCATTATTCATAATGCAGCAATAATTGGAAAAATGTCATCAATTCATGATTTTGATTTAAAGACCTGGAACAAAGTTATAAATACAAACTTAACTAGTACATATTTGTTAACAAAATATCTCACTCCTTTAATGGCTGATTCTAAAAATCCGAGAGTAATATTTACCTCCTCTGGGGTTGTAAGGAAAGGTAGAGCATTTTGGGGAGCGTATGCAATCTCTAAGACTGCTGTGAAATCTTTAGCTGAGATATTAAATGATGAGCTTGAGCCCATAACAAATATAAAAGTGTTTAATTTTGATCCAGGAGCAACCAGAACTTCAATGAGAGCATTTGCTTACCCAGCAGAAAATGCTTCAACTCTTAAAGAGCCATCATCACTTATGAAATATTATTTATGGATGCTATCAAAAGAAAGTTCAAAATCAGATACAAGATACATAGAATTTACAAATTAATTATCAAGACTTCTCCATAGATACATGCACAAATATGTCCTGTATGGCGAGTAGTCTATGGCGTCATAATTATCTGATTTAAAAAAATCTAACCCTGCTTTTTTTATTCCCAAGTCACCAGTCAAGTAAATGTCTTCTTGTCCAATATAAAACATCTGAATTATTCCTAAAGTCCATGGCCCTATTCCTTTAATTTTTAAAAATAAATCTGAAATATCAGCCTGATTCATTTTTTTCAAATCTTTTTTTGTAAAACAGTCTAAATATTGATTGCTTAAAACCTCATTAACGTAACTGGCTTTTGGTCTTGATAATCCACAATCACTAAGATCTCCTAATGAAATTCTTTTTTTATTATTAAGCAGTATTTGAGTTTTTTTCCATATTGATGCAGCTGCCCCTATAGAGACTTGTTGGCCTATGATTGTCTTAATGATAAAAAACTTTAGTGATAAGTTTTTATTCTGCCTGGAATCTATAGATATTATTTCTGTTTCTTTTAAGAATTTATTAAGTCGATGATGTTTTTTATTTTTTGAAGTTTTTAATAAAAATTTGTGAGCAGCTTCTGATTTAACATCACTTGCCATAATTCTTTAATTCGTTAATTTCTTTTTCACTTAATTCCAGAGTTTTACCCTTTTTCAAAGTTGAGGGTAAGAAGATTGGTCCGAATCTAGTTCTTTTTAATCTGCTTACCTCCATATCTAAAGATTGAAATAATTTTCTTACTTCTCTATTTTTTCCACTTATTAAACATACTGAAAACCACTGGTTGCTACCATTTCTTTCCCCTTCAACAACATCAGTAAATTGATGGAGTTCACCATCAATTGTTATGCCTTCAATCATTGATTTTTTTTTATCTTGAGAAAATTCACCTCTAGCACGAACTAAATATTCTCTATCAATGGTATTTGATGGGTGCATACAATAATTTGCAAAATTACCATCATTAGTAAATAACATTAATCCTGAAGTATTAATATCAAGCCTACCGATAGAAATCCAGTTTCTTTGATTTCTTGAATTTGGTAAATAGTCATAAACAATAGGAATCTTTTTGTCTCTTGCAGAAGATGAGAGCACACCCTCAGGCTTATTTAGCGCAATAAGTTTTATTTCACTTTGTTTGACTTGTATTATTTTGTTATCAAACTCAACAATATCCTTTTCTGAAACAGTAGTTCCAAGTTCTGCAACTTTGCCATTTACAATAACCCTCCCATCCTTAATTAACTGCTCGCAACCTCTTCTCGATCCTATACCAGCACTGGCAAGAAACTTTTGCAATCTTTCAGTCATTAAAGATTTTTATACCGCTTGAGGTATAGTCTGACGATCCTCATCCTGAACAATATTATCCACAGGATCAGGCAACTCGGGTAAATCAGATAATCTTTTTAAATTTAAGTCGTCTAAGAACTCTTTAGTAGTCGAATACAATGCTGGTCTACCAGGCGCATCTTTAAATCCTGATACTTTAATCCAATTCCTCTCAAGAAGAGATCTGATGCTTTGAGTGCTGACACTCACTCCTCTAATGTCTTCAATATCGCCGCGAGTTACAGGTTGCTTGTAAGCGATAATCGAAATTGTTTCCATTAATGCTTTTGAAATTCTTGGAGCACGTTCATTCCAAAGATGTGATAACGCAGGACTAAACTCTTGCCTTATTTGAAGTCTATATCCTGAAGCTATTTCAACAACCTCAAGAGATGAATCTATATATCTAGTTTCTAACTCATTAAGACACTGTTTTATCTCAGATAGCTCGGCTGTAACGCCATCAAATTCTAACAAGCTTCTAATTTCAGATATTCTTAAGGGTCTTCCAGAGCCAAATAATAAGGCTTCAACAGTATTAATCATTTTAATGTTCAACTTATCGCTCCTTTTGATTTTAAAAAAATCTCTTCAGTTTCGTTTTGTATTAATTCAAGATGCCCATCTTTGGCTAGTTCTAAAGATGCGAGCAAGGTCACTACCACCCCTTGCCTGCCTTCAGTTTTTCTAAGAGTTTTAGAAAAACTAATAACATTTCTTTTTGAAAGTATCTCAAGAATAATCTGTATTCTCTCTTGAGTTGATAGTTCTTCAAAGTCTATTTGGTGATTAGATTTTAAGTCGGGCCTATTTTTAACTTCATGAAAAATAGCAACAAGTTCATCTTTGGTAATTTGTATATCTTTTTTTTCTACTTCGATTTTCGGAAGCGAAGCCGACGCAAGAAAAAAATCTCTATCAACTCTTGGTAGAATTGCTATTTTTTCTGAGACAGTCTTATACCTTTGATATTCTTGAAGTCTTTTTATAAGAGCGGACTTAGGATCATCTTCCTCTTCTTCATGCAAATCTTGAGGCAACATCATTCTTGATTTAATTTCAGCTAATGTTGCTGCCATTACTAAATATTCAGCAGCTAGCTCAAACTGCAAAGCATCCATCAAGTCTATATATTCAATATATTGATCAGTGATTTTAGATACATCTAAATCAAGAATATTAATATTTTCTTTCTTTATTAAATATAGCAATAAATCCATTGGTCCAGAAAAAGTTTCTAGACAAAGTTCTAATGCATTTGGCGGTATAAAAAGATCGTCAGGAATAGTCTCGTATGGCTGACCCATTACGGTTGGAAACTCTAACTGTGTTTGAGTGTTATTTTGCATGATAAACACTACATAGTGTAAGGTTTAGAGCTTATTAATACAACATATTGTGTCTTTTAACTTTTTTTAATTTTCTAGAGAAAATGATGAAAAAATTATTCTTATAGAAAAATTCATATAACCTCTACTAATTTTATTTCATTCATTTAATATTAATGCGCAATTAAGAAAAAATAATTAAAAATGAATTATTCAACAGACAATACCAGGATTATTGATAGGCAAAAAGTTCCTGCTCCATATGAGTTGGTGAATAAGCACCCTATAAATGATGACATTTCTAAGCTTGTATATGGAACAAGACAAGAAATTAGCCAAATTTTGCATGACAAGGATGATCGCTTATTAGTGGTTGTTGGCCCATGTTCTATTCATGATCCTGAGAGTGCGATTGAATATGGAAAAAAATTAATCGAACAAAATATTAAATTCAAAGAAGAGCTGTTAATAGTGATGAGGGTTTATTTTGAAAAACCCAGAACAACAGTTGGATGGAAAGGTCTTATAAACGATCCTGACCTCAATGAAAGCTTCAAAATTGGTAAAGGTGTTGAGATGGCTAGGAAACTTTTAATAGATCTAGCTAAATTAAATCTACCTGCAGGTACAGAGTTTCTTGACCCTATTTCTCCCCAATATATTACTGATATTATTTCTTGGGGAGCTATTGGTGCTAGAACGGCTGAAAGTCAAATTCATAGAGAATTGGCATCAGGACTTTCTTGCCCTATTGGTATAAAAAATGCAACAAATGGTGGTCTCAAAGCAGCTATAGATGGAATTCAAGCAGCAAATCACTCTCACGTTTTCCTTGGTGCTACCAAAGAATCTGATATAGCTATGTTAAAAACAGCAGGTAATAATGATGCTCACATTATTCTTAGAGGTGGTAAAGAGCCAAATTATGATAGTGATTCTATTAATGAAACTTTAATTGCGCTTAGAGAAGCTGAAGTTAATGAGTCAATTATGATTGATGCTAGTCATGGTAATAGTCAAAAACAATTTAAACAACAACTGCCTGTAATTGAAAATATCTCTAGTCAAATTTCAAATGGCAATAAAAACATCAAAGGTGTAATGATAGAAAGTCACCTTGTTGAGGGTAATCAAAAAATTTCTGACTCTCTTGTATATGGTCAGAGCATTACTGATGCATGTATTGGTTGGGATGATACTGTTTCATGTCTGCAAAGTTTGAGCGATGCAGTGACTAAAAGAAGGAGCTCATAGGCTATTGAAAGACTTTGATAGAATTTCCTTTTCAAAAGATGTTGCTGAAACCTTAGGAATCGAAGCTGCAATAATACTTGAACTATACCAACAAAATAAAATCACCTATTCCGGTGATTCTGAGCTCTTTAAAACTTTGGTAAAGCAAGAATTACCTTTCATTGAGCATGCGCTTATTGAGGCATGTCTAAAAAAACTATTAAATTACAAGCTGATATCAAATTCACAAGAAATAACAAACAAAAAAAATTACAATTTAAAAGCTGCTCAAGCAAATAACACAAAAAAATTAAAAATCGATTCAAATTGGTCACCATCCAATGAAGCTTTGGAAATTCTAAATATGGGTGAAATCCCAAAAACTTTCATTTCAAGCAAAGTAAAAGAATTTGTTTTATATTGGACAGAAAGAGGACAAGAACGAAATAACTGGAACACTTCTTTTATAGATTACATTAGAAGAGAATGGGCAAAGGAACAAAGTTCAACTAAAGGACTACCACATACTATAGATTTCGAATGGTCTCCAAGTAATGATGCTTATGATATCCTTGAATTATCTGATATCTCAAAAGAATCAGCTTCAAAATATTTAAGAGAATTTATACTATACTGGAAAGAGAATGGTTCTGCTTTTACAACATGGAACTCTAAATTTATTGAACATGTAAAAAGAAGACATATATCAGATAACCAAAATTTAAAAGATGAAGAAAATCAAAAACATACTGAACCAGGAAAATATGGAAAAGACTTTTCAGCAAGAAAAGGTGACTCCTCTTGGGCGTCAGAAATCAACTTTGAATAAAGAAAAATATATTGAGTGCATTGACAATTTATTCCTTAAACTCGAATTGGCATATCACTATCAATTTTATAAAGTCTTTGGTACTGATGACAGGCTAAATGAGGGTAAAAAACTTTGGGCAATGAGTTTGAAGTCTTTTTCTCCAGAAATAATTACAGAAGCAACTGAAAATGTAATAGGTGCTCAGTCATATTTACCAACACTAACAGATTTTCTTAAGGCTTGTTCTGAAATAAATAGTCATAACGGTTTTCCTTCAGTAGAAGAGGCATATATTGAAGCAAGAAAATCATATGCACCGAGAGCAGAATTTTCATGGAGCCATCCAATCGTTTATTTCACAGGTAAAAAAATAGGTTGGAATTTCATAGATGAAAAAGATAGTAGAGAATTGTTTTCTTCTTTTAAAAAGATTTTTAATAAACTTAAAGAAGATGTATTAAATGGTAAAGAATTTAAAATTCCAACTCCTGACTCAAACAGATCTGAAAATAAACCAATGAACAAGAAGCTTTTTGAAAGCCTTAGAAAAAAGCACAACGTATAGAATTAAACTGAACCATTGGTTTAACACTTTTGTCTAAACTAAAATGATAAAATAATTAAATATGACTAAGAATATAAGAATATCTTTATATATCCTCATACCAATAATTCTTTGGATGGTGTCTGGTTTTTTTGTAACAGATCAAAAAGAACCAGAAAATGTAAAAAATGAGCTCTTTGCTGTGGGTGTAACTACCAGTAATGCCGTTGAGTATCAACCCACAATTAAATTAAAGGCTACTTCACAATCTGAAGCTAGAGTTAATGTAAGAGCAAAGACCTCAGGTGAGGTAGTAAAAATAGGCTCAACTCAGGGACAATTTGTTGAAAAAGATTCTATTCTTTGTAGCTTAGGTGTTGTTGAGTTAAACAGAACAGAGGTTAAAGCACCCTTTTCTGGATTCATTGAACAAATTGTAAAACCTGGAAATTTTCTTGAAAGAGGACAGGTTTGTGCAACTATAATCCAACTCAACCCTATTATATTTTCTGCTGAAGTCCCAGAATTTAATATTAATAAAGTTGAAACAGGTCAAGAAGTTCTTATTAGTTTGATTACTGGTGAGGTTATTAAAGGTGATTTAACATTCGTTTCAAAAAGTGCTTCAACCTCAACAAGAACTTTTAAAGTTGAATCTCAAATTCAAAACAAAGATGGGATGGTAAGAGATGGCATTACTGCAGAGATGATAATAAAAACAAAATTTGTAAAAGCACACAAAATCTCACCATCAATTCTAATACTTAACGATAACGGCAAAATTGGAGTTCGATCAGTTATTGATGGTGTTGTTGTTTTTCATAATGTCTCAATATTAGAGGACTCTGAATCAGGATTATGGATTACTGACATACCTGATTCGCTTGATCTTATTGTTCAAGGTCAAGGGTTTGTTGAAGATGGTCAACAAGTGGTTACAAACCAAATATGACAAGAGTTATAGATTTTGCTTTGTCAAAAGCAAAAACAACTTTAATGATTGCATTTATGATCATTATTGCCGGATCGTATGCAAGACAAGAAATATCTATTGCTGCTTCTCCTAACGTCCAACTACCCTTTATAAGTGTTTCTGTTTATTTGGATGGAGCATCCCCTAGTGATACATCAAGATTAATAGCAAAGCCACTTGAAAATAGACTAATGACAGTTTCTGGAGTGAAAAGTATTAGCTCAAGAAGCACTTTAAGTTTTGCAAGAATATTCCTTGAATTTGAAGTTGGCTACGATATGGATGAGGCCTTAGTAGACATTAAGCAAGCTGTCGAAGAAACTAAATATGAGCTACCAAGAGAAGCTGAAGATCCTCAAATATCTGAATACTCA
>CACDVW010000006.1 GCA_902556355.1 uncultured SAR86 cluster bacterium | reverse complement strand
GCTATTTGCAATCACAGAAGCCTTGTCATCCATAAGAGATTTTATGGAGCAAGGCGGAAATGTGCTTTGGCTTATAGCAATTCTTGTATTCTTTATGTGGGGTATGATCTTTGAGAGAATCTGGTATCTTTCTCATGCACATCAAGAATATGTTGCTGGTCTCGCTGAAAAATGGAATTCTAGAAAAGATAAGAAATCTTGGTATGCTCTTCAAATAAGAGAAAAGATGATGTCTCAAGCCAAGATGGAAATAAATAAAAATATAAGCATCATTCAAACATGTATTGTTCTGGCTCCATTACTGGGCTTGTTAGGAACAGTAACTGGAATGATTGAGGTATTTCAGGTTATGGCATTCAATGGTGGCGGAGATGCTAGGGCTATGGCAGGAGGAGTTTCTAAGGCAACACTACCTACTATGGCAGGTATGGTGACTGCTTTATCAGGATCATTTGCAGCTATTTATTTAACAAGTACTAGTAAGAGACATGAATCTGAACTTAACGATATTATTAAAAGAGAAATAGATTAGAAGAGGGTTATTATGAGAAGAAATGCAATAACAAGCGCAGTTCAAGAAGAAAATGATGAAATTAATTTAACTCCTATGCTTGATGTGGTTTTCATCATGCTTATATTTTTCATTGTGACTGCCAATTTCATAAAAGAGCCTGGGCTTGAAATTAATAGACCGGATTCTGATACAGCCGAAACTCAAGAAAATGCTGCTATTTTGATTGCTGTTGGTCCTACTGGAGAAGTGTGGATGGATGGCAGAAGGATTGATGTACGTCAAGTTAAAGCAAATGTTGTTAAGTTATTGGCAGACAATCCACAGGGCTCAGTTGTTATCCAGGCTGATGAAAAAGCAATGGCAGATACTATTATTCAAGTTATGGATGGAGCAAGAGAAGCTGGAGTGAGTGCAATATCATTAGCATCTGAACCAAAGTAATTTAATATGGATCAAGTTACAACAGCTATAAAATCTGCATTAAAGCCTATTCAAGCTTTATATAATAAAGCATTTGATGCAAATAAATATGTTGCTGGTGTTGGGCTGTCGATATTGATAACAGTCTCGTTATTTTTTGTTATGGTTATATTAATTTCTCTTGGAGATAGTGGTATGAAAGAAGATACATCAGTAAAGCTTGCTGATGTTGTAATGCCTGAAAGACAAATTGATACTTTTATTACAGAGGTAGATAAGCCTGAGAAACCTGAGGAACAACCTGAAGATATTGCCCAACCTGAATTAGATCTTCAGCCTCTAACAGGATTAGATGTTTCAATTGCTAAACCTAAAGCAAATTTTAAAGCCGGTGGATCTTTTTTTAGAGACGGAGAATATATTCCATTATTTAAAGTTCAGCCAATTTATCCGAGAAGAGCTCAAGAAAGAGGAACAGAGGGTTTTTCAATAGTTTCTTTTACGATTACAGAATCAGGAACTGTCGAAGATGCAAAGGCCCTAGAGGGTTATTGTGGTGACCCTGAAGGTCCTCCAGAAGAAATGAGACCCTGTACTCTATTTAATAGCGCATCTGCTAGAGCTGCACTAAAATTAAAATATAAGCCAAAGATTGTTGATGGCAAAGCAACACCTGTTGAAGGTGTTCTTCATAGATTTACGTTTATAATGGCAGAAGATGAATAAGTTTTTAAGAAAATCAAATATTTTATATGTTTTTGCTCTGTTGGCATTTACATTCTCTTATCCAACTACATTTGTTGAAGCACAGTCTAATAACAAACCCAAAACTCAAACGAAATATAAAAAAGCGAGAGCACTGCAAACTTCGACCGCTAAAAAAATGGCAAAAGTATATGAGGCTTTAGAAGAGGTTGATGATAAGGGCGAACCAGCTCCAGACATGGAGACAGTTATTGAGATTTTAACAGAGCTCAGAAATAATCAAGCAGATTTAAAAAGTTATGATCGCTCCGTAATGTGGAATTCATGGGGATATGTTTATTTTACAGATGGCAAATACGATCAAGCTATGAGAGCTTATGAGAATGTTATAAATGAGCCTGAAGTGACATTGCCTATAAGAAATGCAGCTCTATTTACACTAGCTCAATTAAATCTTGTAAAAGAAAATTATACAAAAGGCATTGAATTAATCCTGCAGTGGATGGATCAAGTTGAAACTGTTACAGCCCAATCATGGTCATTATTAGGACAAGCATACTTCCAACAAGGCAACTTTAGAAAAGCAATGTCTTCTATGAAGACTGCAATTTCTATGTCCGAAGAAGAAGGATACAAACCTAAAGAAAATTGGTATGTTCTTCTTGCAGCATGTATCAATGAATTAAAAAAAGAGATCGGTACAAAAAAAGCGCTTCTTCAGCAGTTAGATATATATGAAATCTTAGTTAATCTCTATCCTAAAAAACTATATTTCATTCAGTTAGGTGGAACATACGGACAGCTTGGAAGAGAAAAAGATTACATGATTACACTAAAAGCTGCTCATGCAAAAGATTTTTTAGACAAAGAATCTGAATACTTGGCTTTAGCCCAATTATTATTGCTTAATCAAAACCCATACTGGGCTGCAAAAGTTCTTGAATCTGGTCAAAAAAAGATTGTTACTTATACCGAAACTGTTAAAGATAAAATTACTGGAAAAGAGACTAAGGTAGAAAAAACTGGCCCAGTAGTAAGAGATAATGAGAAAAATTTAAAGCTACTAGCTGATTCTTGGAGGATGGCTCAAGAAATTGATAAAGCTATTCCTATTTTAGAAAAAGCTGCCAAATTATCTAAGGATGGAAAGTCATTCGTCTTACTTGGAAATCTTTACCTAGCCGAAGACAAGCTTGATAAAGCTGTTGATTCAATTAAGAAGGGTTTAAAGAAAGGGGAAATTGATAAGATTTCTCAAGTTCACTTAACGCTTGGTCAAGCATATTTTGAATTGCAAAAATTTGATGATGCAAAAAAAGAATTTAGAATAGCTGCTCGTGACAAGGATAAAAAAGTTAAAACTACTGCAAATAATTGGATTAAATATACTGAAAATGAAGAGATTAGAGTTAAGAATCTAGCATTAAGAAGAGATTATATTCAAAGCCAATCATAATCTAATATATTCCTCTATTACAAAATCATAATCATTGTCTGAGTTTTTTGAATATGACTCAGAATTTATAAGCTTGAATTTCTCCATTTCAACCTCTGGATAGTAAATATCTCCCAAAACACTACAGTCTACTTTTGTAATAACTAATTTATTCATAACAGGTAGAGTTTCTTTAAATAAATAACCACCACCAATAATTACTATCTCGTTAACTACACTCATCTCATGATTATGTTTTTCTGCAGCCAACATGCCATCTTCTAAATTATCAAATACATGAGCACCATCTATTTCCTTTACTGTCCTAGATATTACGTAATTTATTCTATTGGGAAGGGGCCTTCCAATTGATTCAAATGTCTTCCTTCCCATGATAATTATTTTATTGAGTGTATATTTTTTAAAGTGGGCAAGGTCATCTTTTAAATTCCATGGCAAATCATTGTCCACTCCAATTACAAGGTCATTTGATACGGCAACGAGATGCGAAATAATTTTCATTTTTATACAGCCATTTTTGCTTTTATAGCTGGATGATGCTCATAACCCTGGAGTTTAAAGTCATCTATAGAACAGGATGACAAATCTTCTAGTGAATTAAGTGTTGGCATAATTAATTTGGGTGCATCAAATGGTTTCCTTGATATTTGTTCTTTGACTTGATCTACAGAGTTTAAATATATGTGTGCATCCCCAAATGAATGAACAAATTTTTTGGGCCTAAGATTTAATATTTCTCCAAATATACTTAATAAAAGCGAGTAACTTGCAATATTGAATGGAACACCTAGAAACATGTCTGCACTTCTTTGATACATGTGACAGCTTATGGTTCCATTGCTGATATAAAATTGTGACATTACATGACATGGGGGCAACGCCATCTTATCAATTTTCCCAACATTCCATGCTGATAAAATATGTCTTCTGCTATCAGGATTATTTTTGAGGTTATTCATTAAATCTTTAATCTGATCAATACCGTCCCAATCTCTCCATTGGACACCATATACTGGCCCAAGCTCCTTCCTTAATTCATTATTCTCATATCCTAAATCCTTACCTTGATTATCAGCATTGTCTGTCCAAATAGTTGAATATTTATTTAAGTCAGTAAGCTCTTCTCTATTCTTGCCAAATCTGATTTCAGCAAGTCTTCTCTCATCGCTAGATCCCTCTAAAAACCATATCAACTCAGATACTACACCTTTCCAAGCAAGAGACTTTGTTGTTACTGCAGGAAAACCTTTCTCTAGATCAAATGACAGTTGATGACCGAAAGAAGAAATAGTTCCAGTATTGGTTCTGTCATCTCTTTTTTCACCATTCTCTAAAATATATTGCAGCAGATCTAAATAAGCTTTCATGCATTTTTCCTTGAATAAAATAACATTATAAAT
Source organism: uncultured SAR86 cluster bacterium (assembly GCA_902556355.1). Lineage (GTDB taxonomy): Bacteria > Pseudomonadota > Gammaproteobacteria > Magnimaribacterales > D2472 > SCGC-AAA076-P13. The sequence continues at coordinate 48,371 of CACDVW010000006.1, read as the reverse complement.
CCAATTACTATCATAGGAATACAAAGAATCTGCCCCATGCTTAATGAGTCTAAAAAGATGTATCCGATATGAGAATCTGGTTGTCTGAAGAATTCAATAGAAAATCTTATTAATCCATAAAAAATTAAAAAGCTTGAGCAAACAACCCCATGAATTTTAGTAAACGTGTTTATCCAGTACAATAAAAAAAACAATACAAGGCCTTCTCCAAAACTTTCATACAACTGTGACGGGTGGCGCAAGAGCCCGAATGGATCCGTTGGAAAAACAAAACCCCAATCACCATTTGTTTCTTTTCCATATAATTCGCCATTTAGAAAATTGCCAATTCTTACAAGACCAAGACCTATGGGCATTGATAGAGCCGCGCCATCCATAAGCCTTAAAAAGCTTAGATTATTTTTCTTAGCAAACACTAAGAAACTAACAACCACCCCAGCTAAGCCTCCATGAAAACTCAGGCCTCCTTGCCAAATATAAAATAAGGATATTGGATTATTAATTAGTTGTTCTGTTCCATAAAAAAACATGTACCCAATTCTGCCTCCACACATAGCACCAATAAATAAACCATAAAGAAAAACCAAATCATTAACCTTTTCATGATTTAATCCAAGCTCAATCATTATTTGATTCGATTTCAAAAAAAGATATATAAAGATAGCAGATAGCAACCATGTCAAAGCATAGTATTGTATTTTTAATGGACCAATTTCGATCAATGAAGGGTTATTAAAAAATTCTGATAATTCTATAATCATGAAAAAACCATATAAAAAGATATTAGCAACATCATGCTTGCCATCATTCTCTTCAATATTTTTTCAGATACTTGATGAGCAATATGAGCCCCATATTTGGCTGCAATTATACTAGTTAAACTAATACCTAGAAGGGCTGGCAAATATATGTATCCCAATGTTAGTGGCGGTAGAAGTACATTATTAATGCCTGAAATTATATAACCCAATGCACCAAAGATGGCTATTGGAATTCCACATGCAGCAGAAGTTCCAATACTTGATGTCATAGTTAATCCAGACGCTTTTAGGTAGGGCACAGAAAAAATTCCTCCGCCTATGCCTAAAATAGATGAGGCGAATCCAATACCAGTGCCAACTAAGTAGGGCTCTTTATTTCGCTCAGCCCTTTTTTTGAACTCTATCTCTCTATTGATACCCATTTGAATTGCAACAAAAAGAGCAAAGATACCTATAATAATTTTAAGAATATTTCCATTAAGCTGGACTGCAAATAAAGCGCCAAGAAATGCTCCAATAACTATCCCTAAAGCTATTGGCTTAAAAAACTTATAATTTATAGCATTCTTCTGTCTGTGAGCATATGCTGAAGAAATTCCAGTAAATACAATACAGCCAAGTGAAGTACCAACAGCCATGTGAATCATTATTGCATCTTCAAAACCATATTGAATAAAGCAGGCAACCAAAACAGGCACTGTAATAATTCCACCACCAACACCAAACATTCCTGCTATGAGTCCTGCAAATACACCAAGAGTGGCAAACAACATTAGCGCTTCAATCATTATTTATTTCTTCACAAAAATTATTTCTCAATGCATTAAGAGCTGAGCGATATACCTCTTTTTTAAATTCGACAATAGTATGTAAAGGGTACCAATAAGGAACCCATTTGTAATCTATAAATTCATTATCGGGATCATTTTCAAAATGAATCTTTACATCGTTCATCATTCTAAATAAAAACCATTTTTGTTTTTGGCCTTTAAATCTTTTTTTTAAAAAATGATTTTTTCTCTTTTCATAAGGTACATCATATTTAAACCATTCATTTGTTGAAGATATTAACTTTACATCTTCCTTTTTAATTCCAACTTCTTCATACAACTCTCTTCTAGCAGCTTTAAGTGGGCTTTCGCCAAAATCTATACCGCCTTGAGGAAATTGCCAGCTGTTGATATTTTTTCTTTTACAAAGCAATAATTCACCTTTATTATTGATAACAACCAGACCAACGTTTAATCTATATCCCGGCTCATTTATCATTGTATTAATTATTATTTTATGAAAAGAAATTTAGCAATATTTGATTTAGATAATACCATTCTTAATGGAGATTCTGATTATTCATGGATTAATTTTTTAATCCAAACTGAACATGTTAATAAAGAAGAATATGAGAAAAAAAATCAGTATTTTTATGATAAATATTATGAGGGGAATCTAGACTATGATGAATGGGCTGAGTTTACTCTTTCAACAATAAAAGGAAAAACACCGGATTATGTTGAACATATCATGACTGAGTTCCTGTCTTTAGTCATAGAGCCGATGATTAATATATATGCATTGAGGTTATTACATAATCACCACCATAATAACGATGTTATGTTGCTTGCCTCTGCCACAAATTCTGTAATAGTCAATCCTATAGCTAAGAGATTAGGCTTTGAAAATATTGTTGCAACAGAGGTTGAGGTGGTTGATGGGGTTTATTCTGGCAGGGTTAAAGGTATGGCAGCTTTAGGGGAGGGAAAACTCAGCAAGGTTAAAGAATGGATGCTTAATAATAATTTCGATGATTTTAAAAATGTTACATTTTATTCTGATTCAATGAATGATTTCCCATTGCTTTTAGCTGCTAATAAACCAATAGCTGTAAATCCTGATAATAAATTGAGGGAGGAGTGTAAGAAAAGATCTTGGGAAATTATTGATTTGCCCTAGTTTGAATCTATTTTGTCTGCAACAATTTGAGCTGTTTGTGCACTTAACGTCCAGCCAAGATGACCATGACCTGCATGATAATAAACTCCTTTCATCATACTTTCTCTTGTAATTGGCATCATGTTTGGAGTCATGGGTCTTAGTCCCGCCCATGGTGTATAAGTTTCAGTACTGACATTTGGAAAATATTTTTCAACCCATTTTAGTAAAGGCTTGATTCTGTCTTGTCTGATATCAGTATTTACACCAGCAAGCTCTGCTGTGCCAGCAACTCTAAATCTATTACCCAGCCTACTCGCAACAATTTTTACTGGCTGATCAATTAATGATACTGTTGGGGCACATTGCTTAGATATTTCGTCTTTAAGATCAATTGTGACGCTATAACCTTTAACTGGATATATATTCATTTTATCACCAAGCCTATTTGCAAAGTTTTGTGTATTTACCCCAGCACAAATGACGACATTATCAAAGCTATCATTGATTATTTCATTTTCGTGTCTCATTGTTAGTACCAGCTTATCTTTTTGCCTGGTTATATATTCAACAGTTGTTTTAAGTTGAAGGTTTGCTGAATATTTTTCAACTAGAACTTTTTCTAGATGAGTACAGAACTTATGAATATCACCGCTTGCATCAGATTTGGTATATATTCCGCCAAGAATTTTTTCATAATTTTTATTATTTTCAAAAGCTGGTTCTATTTCTTTAACTTCATCAGTGGTTAATATATCCCACTCCATTCCCTCTTGATCTAACCATGAAACCTTTTCTTTATCTAATTTAAATTCTTTTTCATTATCATAAAATCTTAAAATACCTTTTTTTAGTAACTCAAACTCTATTCCTTCCTCATCAGCTATTTTGAAATATATTTCTCTAGCTTTTTTTGCAATATCGATTGTTTCAAGAGTATTTTTTTTATGCTCACCTTTTAAAGTTGCCCAAAGAAATCCCAACATCCACTTATATTTTTGAATTTCAGGTGATGGGTTAAATAGTAATGGAGCATCCGGAGTAAACATCCATTTGATTCCACTCACAACATTTTTAGTTGTATTCCATGTTTCTGCATTACTGGCACTCAATTGCCCACCATTAGCATAACTTGTTGCCATTGCAGGATATCTTCGAGAATCAATGATAGTTACGCTATGACCTTTTTTTAAAAGAGCGTAGGCCGTAGTAGTACCAGCGATACCGGCACCAATTACAGCAATTTTTTTCATAATGCATTGTCTCAACAAAACTAAACAAAAGCGACAAAATAATATTAAAAACTTGCTGTTTATTTAAAAAAATTTAGTTACAATCTAAATAAGAATGATTCTCATTTAAAGAACCCTTAAGGAATTAACATGAGCGAATTTATTATTGTATTTAGAGAAGTTTTAGAGGCATCTCTTGTCGTTGGAATTATTTATTTGATTTTAGAGAAATCAAATCAATTAGGACATTTATATAAATTGTGGTTAGGTGTTTTAGCAGCAATTATTGCAAGTATATTAGTTGGTTATTTTGTTCTAGAAGCCAAGGAATCTCTTGGAAATGACTCTACAGCAGCTTTGTTTGAAGGCATTTTTCTTTATCTAACAGCTATCTTGATTTGGTATGTAATATTTTGGTTATCAAAACATGTAAGTGATAGGAAAGAACTTGAAGGTAAAACTTTAAACGCAATTAAGCTTTCCTCATGGGGTGTATTTTTAGTGGTGTTCTTTGCAATTCTAAGAGAAGGTTTTGAAACGGCAGTATTTTTAATTTCAAGTTTTTCTATTACTGGATCTTTTTCATATTTAGGATTTATAACTGGAGCAGTCCTTGCAATTTTAATAGGGTACCTAATTGTTCTTCAGGGAAGGAAAATAAATTTAAGATATGTATTTAAATACACAACCTTATTATTGGTTTTTTTATCGGCTGGGATGGTTGCCTATGGAACTCATGAGGTTGAAGAGTATTTAGTAAAATCAGAACAAATAGAGAAAACAGAAATATACAGACCTTGGAATATATTGCAACCTCAAACAGGTGAGACAGGCCAGAAGATTTATCATCCGTTACATGATAAAGGATCTATTGGTGTTTTCTTGAAAGGATTTTTTGGATATAACAGCAATCCAAATATTCCTGAAGTTATTTTATGGATTTGTGCTTTGTTTTTTGGCTTAAATATGTGGAGACGATTTTATTTTTAATTGTCTAACTGATCCATATTTTTAATAGCTTTATTCATTTGTCTTTCTCGCGTAGCATGTTCATTTACTGCTTTGAGCATCGCATCTGCTTTTTTCAATAATTCTTCAGTTGAACTTCCAAATTTTTCAAATTCTTTTTTTAACTTTCCAAATTCTTCCATGATTTCTCCAGCCCTGTTATTGAGAGCAAGAGTTCTAAAACCCATATGAACACTAATTAAATATGCCGCTAGAGAGTTTGGCCCCATTATTAGAACTCTTGAATCTCTAAAAACAGACTCTCTAAGATTCTCAATAGAATCAATTAACTGCATCAAAGACTCACTTGGTATATACATAATCCCAAGATCCACAGTTACACCTGATTGAACATATTTTTCTTGAATATCAGATGCGTCCTTTACCACATGCCTTTTTATATCATCTATAGATTTTTTAATTAGTCTTTCATCTGTTTGATCAATTGCATCAAGATAAGTGTCGTATAGTCCTGATGGAAATTTGGCATCAATAGGTAGCAAAAGCCCCTCAGGCATTTTTAAAACAAATTCAACTCTCTTCCCAGAACCTTTGATTACCTCTGCATTCTTTACATATTGATTTGGATAAAAGATATCTTGCATTATTGATTCAAGTGACCATTCACCAAATTTCCCTGCAAGCGTTCCCCCAGATAAATACCTTCTTAATTTATTTAAAGGATCATGGAATGATTGTATGTCTTTTGTTAAATCTAATAGGGTATCTTCTTGTTTCAGTAAAGCCCTATCTAGTTCTTTAATTGACTCCTGACCCTTGTCTTTATTTAAGCTATTTTGAATCTGTAAGTAAATAATAGTGATTAATAATGAAATTATTATTATTAATATGATTGTAATAATCCACAAATTCATTTTTAGTCCAAGAAAGTTTTAAATCTTCTTATAATATATACCACTAACGATTTAATCCTATAAAATAAGCCCTATGTCAGAGAACATTTTAACTTATTTTGAACAAATCAAGGCCCAAGGTCTTTCAATTGATATCACCAGAGGAAAACCTGACGCATATCAGCTGGATTTAGCTAATGAGCTGTTAAGCATGAATGTTGAGCCTTTTGATGGCGATGTAGACTTAAGAAATTATGGAGAGCCGTTTGGTATCCAAGATGCTAGAATTCTTGGCTCTGATCTTCTATCAGCCCCTGTTGATAATGTTATTACAGGCGAGCAATCTAGTTTAATGCTTACTTATCAGATGATTCTTTCAAAATATCTATTTGCTAAATCGGTGCCATGGAAGGACATTGAAGCTCCAAAATTTATCTGCCCCGTCCCTGGATTTGATAGACATTTTAGAATGTTAGAAGATTTTGGAATAGAAATGATAACAGTGCCCTTGGTAGAGGATGGTGTTGATCTTGATGTGCTATCAGATGCACTTCAAACCAACTCAAATGTGCTTGGAATAATTTGTGTACCACGACACTCAAACCCATCTGGTGAAGTTTATAGCGATGAAAATATAAATGAACTTTTTAAAATTGGTAGACATTATTCTGAAGATTTTCTTTTTCTTTTTGATCATGCCTACTTAGTTCATGATTTCCTTCCCACAAAAGATCAAACAGCTGTTTGGAAATTAGCAGAACAAAATAGTACAACTAATCAAACAGTGGTTGTAACATCTTTTTCTAAAGTTACTTTTGGCGGTGGTGGTTTATCATTTATGGCAGCTGCAAGTGATAACTTAGATTTAATTAAGCGAATAAGAGGCTCGATGGTTATCTGTCCTGATAAAGTAAATCAAAAAAGACATACAAAATTTTTTAAAGATTTAAGTGCTGTTAAAGATCATATGAAAAAGCATGCTGATTTAATAAGGCCTAAATTTGAGATAGCCTATAAAGCATTAGAAAAACTTGATAAAGATGTGGGTGAGTATTCTCAACCAACCGGTGGCTATTTTATAACTTTCAAATCACAAAAACCTATTGCTTCAAAAATTGTTGAGTTGTGCAAAGAGGCGGGAGTGCTTTTGACTCCTGCAGGAGCCACACATCCCTATGGCAAAGATCCTAAAAATAATACCCTTCGAATAGCTCCAACATTTATCAGTGAGAAAGAGTTAGAAATCGCAATGGACGTTTTTATAACTGCTGCTCAAATAGCCCACAACCAAGGTTAATTTAATTTTTTGCTTTAGTGTGGGGGTGATAGTTCACACCATCAAATTTTTCAAATATCTCTTTGATACCAGGATGATTGCAAGGCTTTTTAGATTTATCCAATAATAAGTTTTGTTCTGAAACATATGCGATATAAAAGATTTCTTTATTTTCAGCAAATAAATGATAAAAAGGCTGTTCTTTTATTGGTCTAATTTGTTCTGGTATAGCTTGGTACCAATCTTCAGTATTATTAAACTCCGGATCTAGATCAAAAATAACACCTCTAAAGTTTAAAAACTTATGCTTAACTACATTTCCAATAGAAAACTTTGCTTCAACTAATTTCTGCATTATATTTATAAATTAAACCATTTAAGGAAAAAAGTCATGACAGAAGATTTAAACCAAGAACAAATTTCACAAGATTTATTAGTAGTATCCACTAATGATATAGATGGAGTAGAGATTGTTGATTATGTAGGCATAGTGCAGGGCAGCACAGTTAGGTCTAGAAATGTGGGGTCTGATATTTTTGCTAATTTAAAAAATTTAGTTGGAGGTGAGCTTGTTGGCTATTCTAAATTATTACAAACCTCTAGGGATCAAGCCTACCAAAGAATGTTAGATGATGCTAAAGCAAAAGGAGCAAATGCTGTTGTCTGTTTTAGGTTTCAAACCTCAACCATAACTCAGGGTGCGTCTGAAATATTGGCATATGGCACTGGTGTAAAAATTAAAAAATAAGGAAAAAAATGAATAAGACAGAAAAGGTAGCTTTTAGAGAGGCTGTGATAGTAGTATTAATGGGGGCCGTAATTAATTTTCCACTTCAAACATTTCTATTGTGGCTAACAATTGATAGTTGGCAGTGGTCAAACCCGCTTACAATTTCATTGTTCACTCAATCTATTCTTACTTTAGTTGCCCTTGTAAGGGTTTTTTCAATAAGAATGAGATTTCAAAGAGGAAAATTTTAGTACTAGTCCTTTTTCTTTTTCTTCTCCTTCATATGATCTTTATGAGAGTCATGCATTCTCATCTTCATTCTATGATTAATCATGTCTTTACACCATACATCATAAACAGTCGAATAATTTGAAGCTAAGGCAGATAGAGCAATAGCATCGGCCCATTTTTCATCGTTCCATGATTTATCTTTTGAATCTCCATGCTTTTTAATATCTTCAAAAACATCATCTGCGGTACTTAGAAACCATCCAATCCCAGATTTAGTTTCCATACATTCTTTTGCACTCATAAGCTTATTTGGATGTTCTCTTTTTTCTTTTTTATGATCATCAGCATATAAAGATCCGAACATTGAAAAAGCAATTATTAAAGCAGTTATTTTCTTCATATTTCTCCAAAAATTATATTTATACTTATAGAGTAAATTATTTACAAAAAAGTTCAAAAAAATATTTACTTTTAAAAAAAAATATTCATAATGCTTCGATATTTATACTCATAGGCATAATTCTTTTTGTCTATCAGTATGACTATCCTTGAAATTATTCAAATTATTAGCGTAGTTTTTGGCACATTGATAGCCGCGCCTCTTATTGTCTCAAAAAAGTATAATAAGAGATTGTTGGGACTAATTGCAGTTGCAATGGGGAGTATTCTTGCAATGATAGTTCAACTATATGCTGGTTTATATTACTTTTTCTTTGCTTCAGCTTTTTGGTTATTAAACTCTGCACATGCTATTCGTAAAATGCTCAGGACAAATAGAGAAATTCTTTAGGCATTAACGAAATCTTTATATTTTAGAATAGATAAACCCTCTGAATTATCATTCATTTTTTGCACCATCGCTTTGGCAACATATTTTGCATCTATAAATCTTAAATCTGATAATGGACCAAGCATCAATGGATCAAAAATTTTACCTCCTAGCTCTATTAATGAAACATCAAGTTTAAATTCTTCATCAACTCTTTGACCTAGCAAATGACTAGGCTGGGCAAAGATAGTTTTTGTAAATCCTATTTCATTAACAAGATCTTCCATATTGCCCTTTGTTTTGAGATATAAGTTCTTTGAAGTTTTGTCTGCTCCTATTGCAGACACTATCGCTATTGATTTTGCACCATTATTAAAAGACTTTTTGGCTATGTTTAATACATATTCAAAATCTATCTTGATAAAATCATTTCTATCAGATTTTCGAATATACATAAGCTCACTTGAACCCAATTTCTTCCCAATCGATATGTATACATGATCCACTTTTGGAAAATCTATATTATCTATGTCATCAAAATCTGAAATAATTTCACTACAGTTTTCTTGGACAATACCTAGAGTTCTTCTTGATAATAAAAAAATCTCCTGACTTTCTTTTGAGACACACTTATGAACTTCACCCCCAACAAGACCAGAGGCTCCAACAATCAATGTTCTAATTTTTTTCATCAAATAAAACTGAGAATACTGGATAATAAATTTTCTACCGAGTCTTTACCATCCAATGTAGTGTCTGCCCATTTCTTATAAAGAGGCTCTCTTTCTTTATAAATATCATCAATACTTAAACCCTCAGGAGCAGCTAATCCTCTTTGTTGACCTTGACCAATTCTGTTTTTTATTTCTTCAAGAGGCGTATTAATATAAACAATTTTAGAAAAAGAGCTTAAATGAAACATCGATTTTTCAGAATAGACTGCGCTTCCTCCAGTAGAGATAATTTTTATATGTTTATCAAGACTTAGTATTACTTCTTCTTCAGCGCGCCTAATAAATTTATATCCGTTATCTTTTTTTATTTGTTCAAGAGAGGCTTTAAATTTTTCTTCGATTAATAAGTCAGTATCAGTAAAATTAATTCCCAAATTTTTGGATAATGCCTTACCAATGGTTGATTTTCCGCAACCAGCCATACCTATAAAGCTGACATTTTTAATTCTATGCATATCCATTTGTTGCTTTTATAAGTTCATTGGTTATCTCTTTTTCAAAAGCGGTATGTCCAGAGGAGGGCGCTACAATTAATTTAGCTTCAGGCCAATTCTTAGAAAGCTCCCATGCAGTTGTCATTGGACAAACAATGTCGTATCTACCTTGAACAATTGTAGTAGGAATATTTCTTATGATATCTATTCCAGATTCAATTAATTGATTCTCATGTTCTAGAAAACCTTTATTTACAAAATAATGATTTTCAATAAGAGCAAAAGCTAATGCAAAATGAGGATTAGAAAAGCTATCAGCCATATCTGGGTTATAACTTAAACTGCTGGTTGAGCCTTCCCACCTAGACCAAGCTATTGCTGCAGCTAGTTTTTTCTCTTCATTATCACTTTTAAAAATTTTATGGTATGCAGACATTAAATCATCTCGTTGGTTTTCATCAATTGGCTCTAAAAATTTTTCCCAAGCTTCTGGAAAAATATTACTAGCTCCTTCTTGATAGAACCAATCCAGCTCTTTTTTTCTGAGCATAAAGATTCCTCTTAGGACCATTTCGCTTACCGATGTTGGGTATGTTTGAGAGTATGCAAGAGATAATGTACTGCCCCAAGAACCACCAAAAACAAGCCATTTTTTAAATCCAAGTATTTTTTTTAGGGTTTCTATATCCTCAACAAGGTCCCATGTAGTGTTTTTTTCAAGACAGCCATGAGGTTTGCTCCTTCCACAGCCTCTTTGGTCAAAGATTACGATGTGGTATTTTTTAGGATCAAAAAACCTTCTCACAGTAGTACTGCCTCCACCTCCAGGCCCTCCGTGTAAAAAAACAGCTGGCTTTCCATTTGGGTTCCCGCATTGTTCGTAATAAATTTGATGACCATCTCTTTCCATGAAACCACTATTAAATGGCTCAATTGGTGGGAAGAGTGTGAAGATTTCAGACATACTTATTAGCTATATTTTTTTTTCAGGGACTTAATTTCATTTGATAGGATAACTTCTTTATCTTTAAAAAATTGCTCATGATTTCTCTCAACAACGCTTAAGTCATACAAATAATTAATCATTACTCCGTGAGATTGCTCCATGCCCTTAGTAGACATGTCTGCATTTAAATTTATTTTATGAAGAATTGCTCCATTACCTAGATGAAATCTTGCAACCGGGTCATTGGGCAGCAAGTCTTCTCTATTAGATTCTGTTAGGTAACTAACTGTTTTTTTAATAAGATTTTCATCATCAGGAACCTTATTTAAACAATTTTCATAAACTAATGGAGCATTATCTTCCATCCATTTCATTAATCCAGGAACTGGAGACAGAGTAACAAATGTATTGAGCCCCTGAATTTCTTGTTTAAGCTTATGAGCAACCTTTTTGATTAAAAAATTTCCAAATGAAATTCCCGATAAACCATCCTGACAATTAGATATGGAGTAAAAAACTGCTGTATTTATTTCGTCTGTGTTTGTTTCCTCTCTATCCATTGCAATAATGTTCTGAATTGATGTTGGTATTTTTTTGGTAAGGGCAACTTCAACAAATATAAGTGGATCTTCAGGAACTAGAGGATGAAAAAATGCAAAGCATTGTCTATCATTTGGTGCTAGCCTTGATCTTAAATCTTTCCATGAATTTATTTCATGAACAGCCTCATACTCTATTATTTTTTCAAGAACATTTGCCGGAGTTGACCAATCTATTTTTTCTAATACAAGAAATGATGGATTAAACCAATACTTAAATAGTTTAAGCAAACCAGAATCAAGGGGCTTGAGTTGACTATTTCCTTCTTTTAAAAGTAGTCTAATTTGTTCTCTTAGCTCTATAAGCCTATGAGTTCCGTTTGGAGTAGCATTTAACCTTCTAAATAACTCTATCCATTTTGGTTCAGCAGCATTACTAAGCTCTTGAAGATTTTTTTGATTTTTGTTTATTGAATATTCTTTAGCAGCTTTAACAATAACTTCTGTGTCAACATCATATTTACTTAGTAGGTATTCAAGATATATAACTAAATCCTCAGTGCTCTGACTTTCTATTAAATCTAGTAAATGTTCAGCAAATGCAATCGAAGAAACCTCTCCGCTTGTATGCATAACTGACTCGGTTGCTTGATTTATATCTTTATGAAGAGTGCCGAAGCCCTGAGCACGAAATCTACTCAAGCTAAGACCATTCTCCATAATTGAAGAAATCATATTTTGGAAAAAATTCATAGTTAAACTATACTTTACCACTTTTATTTGACCGAATTTATAAAAAATAAAGAGGTTAATAATTATTGGACAATACAATGAAAAAGAAAGATTCGAATTCAAAATATTATATCCATCCTGAAGGGTGGAAGTTTGCACTTATCTTTTTTGCATTATCTTTCTTAATGTCTTTAATTTATGCACCGATAGCATTCATAGGTTATTTACTGACATTGTTTACATTATGGTTTTTTAGAAATCCAAAAAGAAATACTCCTAAAAATCCAAATGCTGTTATTAGCTCTGCTGATGGCAAGGTCTGCTTGATTGACCAAGCAATACCGCCTCAAGAAGTTCAGCTTGGCAACAATCATATGCTTCGCATATGTGTTTTTATGAATGTATTTAACGTTCATATAAACAGAAGTCCTGTTGAGGGAAGAATAGATAAAATTATTTATAAAGAAGGAAGTTTTTTAAATGCTAGTTTAGACAAAGCAAGTGAAAAGAATGAGAGAAGCAGCATGGTTATCTCAAACACTAATGGTATCCAACTTGTAGTTGTTCAAATTGCTGGGTTAATTGCTAGAAGAATTTTAGGGTTTGTCACTGATAATCAGTATCTTGATCAAGGTGAAAGGTATGGATTAATTAGATTTGGATCTAGAGTCGACATTTATTTGCCTCTGGATGCATCTGTAAATTGTAAAGTTGGTGACAAAGTTATAGCCGGAGAAAGTGTGCTTGCAACATTGAACTAAGCCTATGAAAAAAATAAATCTAAGATCACTTTTACCAAATTTAATAACACTATCTGGTTTAAGCTTTGGATTAAGCTCAATAAGATTTGCAATAGAAGGTGAATTTAACCTAGCAATAATTTGTATATTATTTGCAGCTGTATGCGATGCTCTTGACGGCATGCTTGCCAGACATTTAGAAAGCGAATCAGATCTTGGGTTTCAACTAGACTCTTTGTCAGACTTTTTAAGTTTTGGCATTGCCCCAGGCTTATTAATGTATATGGCAATTTTTGATCAAAATAGTATTGGTGCTTTTGCAGCCCTGGTCTTTATTGTCTTTTCTTGCTTAAGATTGGCACTTTTTAACGTTCTTCATGAAAAATCAAAGAGCAATGAGGCACAAAGATTAGATTTTTTTACTGGCATACCAACTCCCGCTGGCGCCATATTAATTATGCTTCCTTTAACTCATGTTTATATCGGATATGACTGGGCCTATGAAAATCTTAATTTTGTTGCAGGATACATAATTCTTATAAGCGGCTTATTAGTAAGCAAAATACCAACTTTCTCAATTAAAGGCAGGGATTTCTTTATCAAATCTAAACTAATGTTCTTAATGCTATTTTCTGGTTTAGTTTTGAGTATGATTAATTTTCCATGGCACACATTAAATGTATTGGCATTGATATATTTTCTTACAATTCCTGTTTCAATTCTGTCCTGGCAACGACAGAAATTTCTCAATAGCTAAAACTAAATTTTTGAGTAAAGCGCATCAATTAATTGATTAGCAGTCCTATATAAATTTTTTGTGTCATGCATTTTATTGCATAAAAAAGAGAAACCTATTTTCTTATCCACATCTCCAAATGCAACTGCTCCACCAATGCCAGCATGACCATACATAGATCCCATAAATCTTGGCGAAAAACTACCTTTTAAAAGCATCTCGCTTGCCAGCTCAAACCCAAGACCAAAAGTTATATCAGAACCAAATAAGACTGTATCAGGACCTGATGAGTAGGGTTGAATACAATATCTAAGAGTCTCAGGATTGATAATTTTATTTCCATTTTCTTTACAATCTGAACTTAAAATTCCATACAGTTTGGCAAGACCCTCAGAAGTTCCATGGCCATTTGCTGATGGAATTTGTGCCTTGCGCCAGTCTGGTGAATTAACGTATTCTTTGTTGTCACCAGCTCTTTTTTGAAAAGCTATTTTAAAATGACCTGTTTCCATAGATTTTTTTAAATTTTTTAATTTTTCTGGGAGCATAATATTTGGGACATATTTAATTTTTTCAAAAGGAGGGCTACTATCACTAAAATCTTCAAGGACTTGCATATCAGCACAATTAACAAAATCTTCTTCTGATAAACCAATCTTAAAATTTATATTTAAAGGTTCAGCAATCTCTTCTCTAAAATAAGTACCAACATCTCGTCCATCAATCCTTCTAATTATTTCACCGACAAGCCATCCGTAAGTTATAGCATGATAGCCTTGCATTGATCCGGGTTCTGCAAATGGCTCTTGTTTTGCAAGAATGTCTGCGTAAAGATTCCAGTTTTGCCAACTACCTGAAGGGATTCCATTGTGAAAACCAAAGTTGCAAGCCCTGTGACATAAAAAATCTATAACTTTGGTATTCTCTTTGCCATTGCAACCATACTCAGGCCAGTAATCAGATACCTTTTTATTAACATCAAGTTGGCCTCTATCGATTAGCATAGCAATGCAAATTGCTGTAACACCCTTTGTGACCGAATAAGTATTAACGATGGTATCTTTATCCCAGGCTATGTTTTTAGATTCATCTTTAAAGCCGCCATGAAGATCTACTATCATCTCTTTGTTATATGAAACCGCGACAGAAGCACCAATCTCATAACCAGACTCAATAGAATCTCTTAGAATATCTTCTATTTCTTTAAATTTAGAATCGCAATATCCTTTAACAACAGCCATGTAAAATATTTTTGATGATTATTTATCTCCAATTAACAGGTTAATATAGACTTGAAAAATTTAAAACAATTGAATGATAAAAATAGTAAACTATTTACATAATGTCTAAAAGTTTCGTTCTATCATCTGAGATTTTAAATAATAAAATTAATATCCCAAGCTTTGAAAAAAAGTTTGTACATAGTCCATCAAATTTTCTGAATGATTTAGATCTTTTTACAAAAGGCCAACCCTTTGATTTATATAAAGAGCTTAGAGAAAATGCCCCGGTATTTTTTCACCCCCCAATGTTGAGTGATCCAGAACCAGGTTATTGGGTTCTCACAAGATACGAAGATATAAAGATGGTTTCAATGAATCCAAAGATTTTTTCATCACAGTACTCAACTGGTAACTTATTAACACTTGGCTCAGAAGAAAACAGACACCCAAAATTATTTAAATCTACGATTGATCATATGCTTAATCTTGATGGTGAGATGCATCTAAACCTGAGAAAAGAGCATATGCCTTTTTTCAAGCCGGGCTATATAGACGAATTACAAAATAAAGTTTCTATGAAAGTTAGTCAGTTACTGGATGAGGCAGAAAAGTTAAATGAATTTAATTTAGTTAAAGAAATATCTCAACAACTGCCAATCTACACTCTGTCTGAAATCTTGGGTATTCCTGAATCAGATAGACAAAAACTTGTAGAGTGGATGGAATTTTTAGAGTTAGCTCAATATTTTACTCTTGAACAAATTAAGCAAAATGAAGAAGGTGTAACTGACACGACACCAGATCCTGCTCTAGTTGAGATGTTCGATAATATGATTGATGAAATGTTTGACTACGGAAGATATATTCTTAATAAGAAAAAAGAGAAACCAGAAAATGATTTACTAAGCGCAATTGCAAACGCAAAGATTGAAGGAGAGGATTTATCACAAGAATTTCTTGATGGCTCATGGCTATTAATAGTTTTTGCGGGAAACGACACTACTAGGAATACTATGAGTGGCGGTATTAAATTACTTCACGAAAATCCTGAGCAAAAACAATTAGTTTTAGATGATTTTGAAAGGGTCTCAGGACTAATCAATGAGACTGTTAGATATGTTTCTCCTGTAATCCATATGAGAAGAACTTCTCTTGAGGAAACGATTATAGGTGAACAAAGAATAGGCCCTTATGAAAAAATTGCATTATGGTATGGAGCTGCAAACAGGGACCCTGAAATTTTTGATGATCCAGATAAATTTAATATCATGAGAAGCAATGCTGAGAAACATCTTGCATTTGGAATTGGAAGACACACCTGCCTCGGCAAGCCTGTTGCTTTAATGCAATTAAGAGAGTTTTTCTCACAGTTTTTATCAAGATATCCAGATTATCAATTAACTGGAGACTGGAAAGTTGCACCAAACAATTTTGTTCATGCGATTCAAGAAATACCTGTAAGGCTTAAAAAGTAGACATTTTTAATTTAATAAAATTGTAGTAATATACCCCCTATGGGTATATACCGTTATATTTTATTTTTTATTTTAGCTTCAGCAAATATTGAGGCCAGGCCTATCTCATATTCAGGCGGATCAACATTAATGATGTTTTCAGATAATATGAAAGATTCTCTTTATTACCATTACTCTCCATCATATAAATATTCTGTTGGAATTGAAAATCTTAAAGACAAGAATTTAAGAGATGATTATTCCTATTTAAGATTTACGTATTTAATAAATAGGAAGAATAATGTTCATTCTCAAAGAAATTTATATTTTCAGTCAGGACTAAGTAATAAAAGTAGTAATCATTTCTTCTATGGAATACATGGTGATTGGGAGACTAGGAGATGGTTTTTGGGTTTTGATACTAAGAAGGTAGAAAACAGAGTAAAAAACTATAAACAAAACCACTTACAAATAGGTTTTGCTCCTTATCTTGGAGAATATGGAGATATACATACTTGGTTAATGCTAAAGACAAAAAAAACTTCAATAAAAGATAAAAGGTCTTTATATCCAGTTTTAAAATTTTTTAAAGGTAATACTCTTTTAGAGTTTGGTTACAACAACAAGACTGAGTGGGATATTCATCTCATGTATAGGTTTTAGGAGAAATTATTATGAAATTACTTATGATTACATTATTTATTGTTTCATCATGGACAATAGCCTCAGAGCCTCATAATCACGATGGTCATTCGGATATGATGCATCATTCTCATGAAGGGCATCTACACAATGAATTAGTTGATGGTGAAAAGCTTGAAGTAAATCCTGACAGATTTGATAAATTTGTTTCAAATCTATCCAATGCTCAAGTTGCTGTTATTAGTGTAAAAGGAATGGTATGCGACTTTTGCGCGAGAGGCATTGAAAAAACATTCCAAAAAGATAAGTTAGTTAAAAAAATAGATGTAGATTTAGCAAAAGGCAAAGTGTTGCTTGCCTATGATAAAGATATTCAAATTGTATTTGAGGATATACAAAATAAAATACTAGCTAATGGTATAAATGCTATAAAAATGCAGATTTTAGTTATATAACTTTAAGTAAATGGATGATAAAACCACAAATTTCATTTCGCTCTTTGCTTCGTCATCAACTTTAATATGTTGTGCATTGCCAGCAATATTTGTTGTGCTAGGAGCAGGGGCATCTTTTGCAAGTTTGATAACTGTATTTCCCTTTTTGATAACACTATCTCAATATAAGCTATACATAACATTGTTTGCTTTACTTATGCTAGTGTTAGCAGGTTATATAAATTATAAAACTTTTTATATGCCTTGCCCCGCTGATCCAGAACTAGGTAAGCTTTGTATGAAAACAAGAAAAAGATCAAGATACATATATTATCTTTCCTTGTTACTTTTTATATTTGCAACAATTTTTACATATATCATCCCGAGGTTAATATGAGTCACCCATGTCATAAAGAACAAATTCCAAGCATTAAAAGAATAGAAGGTCAGGTTAGAGGCATTTTAAAAATGGTTGAAGATGAAAAATACTGCATAGATATACTCAATCAATTAAAAGCTGTGAAAAATGCTATCTCAACCGTAGAGGGGAAAATACTTAAAAGTCATCTTCAAGAATGTGTAAAGGACGCTTTGACAGACAGTAATAATTTTGATGATAAAGTTGATGAACTGTTAAAAACTCTTAAGAGATAGAAACTATATAGATTAATGGTGCCCAGAGGTGGGATCGAACCACCGACACAAGGATTTTCAGTCCTTTGCTCTACCAACTGAGCTATCTGGGCAATAAATGAAAGAGGATTATAGAAAAGATTCTACCCAATGTCATTAAGATTAAATTTTTAATTAATTAGCTTCGAACCTTTTTATTTTCTGGATCATAAAGAGACCCTTTGCCAACTATTTTAACCGTAATAGGATAAACACCATCACCATCTTCATTAAAGTATTCTATGGCTAGCTTTTGACCTTCTTTTGCAAGTTCAGCAGGTAAATAACCCATAACAACAAACTCTTTTATAGAAGGGCAATAGGACATTCCAGTAGTGTATGATCTCCTTCCTTTGCTATCCACTGGGACTTCTCCAGTACCCGGATCAATGATTGGAGAAATTCCAACAGGATATCTTGGAACCCCAGATACATTGAGGTCATCTACAGTCATGGTACACAAAATTGCACATGGGTCTTCTTCTCTATGTTTTAAATGAGCAGCTTTTCCATGAAAATCTGCTTCTTTGACAAGAGGCCTTTGAATAGCAGCTTCACATGCATTGTATTCAGTTTCTAGATCAGCCCCCTGAAGCCTAAAACTTTTTTCAAGACGTCTGCTGTTAGCATAGGTTTCTATTCCAACAGGCATTACTCCAACTTCAAGTAACGAATCATATAATGCTAAGCCTTCATCGCTATTATTGTTGAGGTAAATTTCCCAACCGCTTTCACCCACATAGGATATTCTTGCAGCCCAGACATCAATAGTTTTTTCGCCCGATAAATTAAGGGTTAAATTTTTTGCTGTTACAAATGGAAAATTTTCTAAGCTAATTTCATCTGCATCAACAAAATTACCTAATGCTTCTTCAGCTTTTGGACCCCACAAACCAAGAGTTGCTATATCATGGGTTCTAATTGTGATTTCAGCATCAAGATCATTATCGTCCCTATAATTACGTAATGTAACCCAATCTCTATTACCATCAGCACCACCAGTTACAACCCTGTACTTGGTATCACCTAGTCTTGAGATAGTTAAATCAGCATGCACGCCACCATCTTCATCAAGAAAATTTGTGTATATAACTTTTCCAATAGGAGTATTGCCACCGACTTTTGCTACTGAAAGATATTCGAGCATTTTTTCTGCATCTGGACCTTCAATATCCATGATTGGAAAATGAGAAAGGTTTATCATTCCAACAGAATCACTCATGGCAAGTTGTTCAGCATTTGCAAGTTCATAGGGCACATGACGACCATCCCATTCATTTTCTCTAACTGGAATATCTTTTAAATAATCTTGAAGTTTTTCTCTATTGCTTTCATATGCAAATGCTCGTTCCCAGCGGGCCACTTCATTATCAAAATATCCACCAAGCTCTTTTTCTCTTTCATAAAAAGGACTTACAAACTTTTCTCTTTCAGAGATATAAGGTTCTCTAGGATGAACAGCAGGGGTGTAAATAGTCTGAGAGTTTTCAAAAGCTCTAGATTTAACAAATTCTTTTTCTTTTTGCTCTGGGTAAAGTCGTGCAATATCAAATGAATGCATATCAACTTGCGTTTTGCCATTTACCATCAGTTCTGCACATAATCTTGCACATCCTGGACCATCTTTGACCCAAACGGCTTCACATAACCAGAACCCTCTAACCTCAGGACTTTCTCCTATTAGAGATCCAGCATCAGTAGTAACTGACAATAGGCCATTAAATGAGCTTCTTTCATCCCAACCTAGCTCATTTAATATTGGAGTTGTTTCAAAAGCTTTTTCTAGAGGTTCAGCTATTTCTTCTAAATCTAGATATCGCATCGAATCTGAGCCCATTGTTTTTTCTGGATTGCCTATATCTTCAGGATCAACTAGACGCGGTTCTTTGTCTTCATAGAAACCCCACTCAAGCATACCGCCATGAAGTCTTCCAGTATCTCTAACGTACGCTGAATTACCCTGATCGCGAAGAAGAGGGTATACAAGAAAATCTTCAGCGCCTTGTGCTTCTGGAAGTGGTCCAAAAAATAATAAGGGATGCTCTAACGGCATTAATGGAACTGGAACACCAGCTTTTTTACCCATCAAAGGCCCCCATATGCCTGAGCAAATTACGACTTTATCTGCTTTTATAAATCCTTTATCAGTCTTGACTCCAGTAACACGGCCATTCTCAACTTCAAAATCTAAGGCTGGTGTGTCTGTAAATGTTTTCAAGGCACCTTTATCTTTTGCACTCTCAACTGCAAAACTAACAACATCTTGAGATCTCGGTATTACTAATCCGGCATCTGGGTCCCACATTGCACCCATTAAAGACTCTTCATCTAACAATGGAAATTTTTCTTTAGCTTCAGCTGCTGAAATAAGTCTTACATTGGTTCCAAACGCCTTTCCAGAGCCCACCTTTCTTTTTAATTCTTCCCATCTAGCATCGTCACCTTTTCGGCAAATTTCTAAGCCACCTTTCTTTAAGAAAAAGCCATTATCCTCATAAAACTTTCGGCTATATGCTGTTGTCCAACAGCCTAATTTGTCATGAGTAGTGTTATACACGAAATCAGAAGCGTGAGCCGTTGATGCAATATCTGATGGTATTACGCTGGATTTCTCTAATCCTACTATATTTTTTTGTCCCAATTCAGATAGCCAATATGCAATCATTGAGCCAACAATACCGCCTACACCAACGATGACTACATCTGCTTCCGATGGAAATTTTGAGTTTGTATTTTCGGTCATGCTTAAATTTAACTCTAATTTTTTATTTTGTAAATTAGAATTTTTACTAGAAAAAAATTAAAGTTTTAATATGTTTTTAGGGTTGTGTGAGGTATCTTTTTGGATGTTTATATTCTTTAATCTAACGCCTTGAAACCAGACGCTTTTTCATAATCTTCATTGTTAAAAAATTTATCCATTTGTTCAATTAACCACTTTCTATTATCGGGATCAGACATATCTAAGTGTTTTTCATTTATCAAAGTTGTTTGGTGAGACTTCCATTTATCCCAGGCTTCTTGAGAAACGCTACTTTGTATCTCTACTCCCTTTGGCCCAGGCATAGGAGGTACAGATAAAGCAATCATTTCTTTCTGATATTTTTTACAAAAAACTTTCTTAGTCATAATTTTTCTATTATAGACTTAATGGGCTTTGGCATACCGTATTTATCAATATTACTTTTATTAACCCATTTATATTGCTCATTAGTTTTTACTTTAAAGACCTTTTCATAACTATAAATATTTATTTTTATATCCAAATTAAGATGAGATAGCTTATGTTTCATACTAATCTCTTCTAGAGTTTTAATATCATCTTTCCATGGCAAGGGATAGTTGGGATTTAATTCAAGCGGTGTCCATAACCCCTCCCAAAATGATTCTTTTAATTTTTTAAATAATAAAAATGAATCGTTACTTCTTGCTAAAGCATAATTTATTTTTTTGGTTGGGTTTTGTTTTTTTGTTTCTTTTTTGTTTGCTTTAACTTTGAAGGCACTTTTACAACCGTGTTGTAAAGGACAGATGTCACAGTTTGGTTTTGAGTGATGACAAATCGTTGCACCTAAATCCATTATTCCTTGGGTATATGAAAAAATATTTTTTCTTGGAGTATGTTTATAAGATAAAGCCCATAACTTTTTATTTGATTTATGAGTTGAATCATTTTCAACTGATTCATATCTTGAAATAACTCTCTTCACATTAGCGTCCAGTATGGGATATGGAATTTGATATGCTAAAGACATTATTGCTCCAGCTGTTGATTCACCAATTCCTGGAAGCCTGACAATATCATCAAATGATTTTGGGAATCTATTTTTAAAATCACTTAAGATAATTTCTTTTGCGTTGTATATATTAATTGCTCTTCTATAAAATCCTAACCCGGTCCACAAAGCTAATATTTCTTCTTCATTGGCTGAAGAAAGTGATTTGAGATTTGGGTATCTACTTATAAACTTTTTAAAGAAAGGAATTACAGTCTTTACTTGAGTCTGTTGTAACATTATTTCTGAAATCCAAACTCTATAAGCGGTTACATTTTTTCTCCACGGAAGGTTGCTTCTACCGTTTTTTATATACCACTTAACTATTTGTTTTGATAATTGAGAATCTTGATCACAATTCTTTTTCATAGAGATTTGTTTTTTTATCTACCATGCCATCTGAATTGAATTCATATTGAATAGGAGCACCAGTAGGTATTTCAAGTTTAACGATATCTTCAGATGAAATAGAATCTAGTTTCATTATTAACGCTCTAAGAGAATTTCCATGAGCTGCAATCAATATGCTTGAACCACTTATAACCTTTGGCATAATTTCAGTTTCAAAATATGGAAGTACTCTATCAGCTGTATCTTTGAGACTTTCTCCGTCCGGAGGCGGTATATCAAACGACCTTCTCCATATATGAACTTGTTCCTCTCCCCATTTTTTCCTTGCATCATCTTTATTTAAGCCCGCTAGACTTCCATAATGTCTTTCGTTTAGAGCTTCATTTTTTATTATTGGTATTTCTTTATGATTTAAAATTCCAAGGATAATATCTCCAGTCTTTTGAGCTCTTGAAAGCATAGATGTATACATAACATCAAATTCAATGTTTTGTTCTAAGATTAATTTACCTGCATTTTTTGCCTCTGAAACCCCTTGATCAGTAAGCCCTGGATCTTTCCATCCTGTAAAAAGATTTTTTGCATTCCATTCGCTTTGACCATGCCTTACCAATATTAAATTTCTAGATTTCATTTTCAATTTTTAATACTTTTATGCCATTTTAATAGATAATACACGCATGGATAGGTTTATTTTATTTCTAATTGAACATTATTATTATTCTGTTCCACTTCTTGTAGCTATAGTTTTATTAATAAGATCTAGCGCTAAAAAGGGCGGAAAGAAAATTACTGCACAAGATTTAATAAATTTAACGAACCAGGATAAAGTAAAACTGATTGATTTAAGGCCTGCTGTTGATTTTGATGGCGGTCATATTACAGGTTCCATCAATATTCCTTTTGCAAACCTTGATGATAGAGCTCATGAAATAAAACAAAATGAAGGTATATCTTTGGTCTTAATTTGCGAGACCGGTAGTCAGTCAGCAAATGCTGGAGAGAAGCTTCAAAATTTAGGACACAAGGATACTTTAATTTTGTCTGGGGGAATTAATAATTGGAGAATGGATAATTTGCCTCTAATTTAGATTCCAAGTTCTTTCATTTTTTTTGCCAGAGTATTTCTTCCAAGACCTAAGAGAATAGCCGCCTCATTTTTTTTACCATTACTTTTTTCTAAGGCTGCCTTAACTATAATTTTTTCTATTTTTGGATTCACAATATCTAGCAGATCTTTGTCTATAGACGTTGCAACATTTGTAACCCAATTATTAAAACCTTCTTCCCAAGAAGAAGATGGGATCTCAGAGACTTCATGATCTTTAATTTCTTCAGGCAAATCTTCAACCTTTACATTTTGAGTTGGCGTCATTAAAGCTAACCAATAACATGTATTTTCTAACTGTCTGACATTGCCGGGCCAGTCATACTTTGTTATAGCATCCATAACTTCTTTTGATAAGACCCTTAAACCTTCACCCAAGGAATCCGAATGATTTTTTAAGAAATATTTTGTTAAAACATCTATATCTTCCTTTCTATCTCTTAAAGGAGGAACATTAATTTTTATAACATTTAATCTATAAAATAAATCTTCTCTAAATGATTTTTGAGAAACCAAGTTATTAAGATTTTGATGAGTGGCTGCAATTATTCGAACATCTACTTTTATTGGTTTGTCTCCACCAACTCTATAGAATTCTTTATTAGACAATACTCTTAATAGCCTGGTCTGAGAATCCAATGGCATATCACCTATTTCATCAAGAAAAAGTGTTCCACCATTTGCTTGCTCAAATCTACCTATGCGTCTGTCAACGGCTCCAGTAAAAGCTCCTTTTTCATGACCAAATAGTTCAGATTCAACAAGCTCTTTAGGAATATCAGCCATATTAAGAGCAATAAATGGCATGTCATGTCTTGGACTATTTTTATGAAGTGATTTTGCAATTAGCTCTTTGCCAGTTCCTGATTCACCTTGAACTAAAACGGTTGCTGTTGTTGTTGAAAGCTTGCCTATCGCCCTAAAAACAGCCTGCATAGAAGCTGATTCTCCAATAATATCTGTTTTAGGTTTTGACTTAAGCCCTTTAGTCTTCGGCTTATCTTCAAGAGCTCTGTTTATAATCTGAATAGCATCATCAAGATCAAACGGCTTTGGCATATATTCAAATGCGCCCCCGCCATATGAATCAACTGCGGCTTGCATATCGGTAAATGCAGTCATAATTATGACCGGGATATCTTCGTAATTATCATTAATATGCTTGAGTAAATCATAACCAAGCATGCCTGGCATTTGGACATCTGTAAGAATTAAATCAGGCTTATCATTCTTTAATTCATTCACTACATCATCACCAGATGAAAAAGTTTTAACATCAAAGCCTGAAGAGCTAAGGCTTTCTTCTAAGATTATCCTTATTGCATTGTCATCATCAGATACCCAAATTTTATGCACTTTTTACTTCCTCACTTATAGATTCAATATTAATAGGAACTAAGATTGAGAAAGTTGTTCCACTTGACTCACTTTTGAAAGATATTGCTCCACCATGAATTCTAATAATATCTTGAGAGATAGATAGACCAAGCCCAGACCCACTTTCTTTTGATGAAACCATAGGAAAGAAAATTTGCTCTTGGATATCCTGCGGAATTCCTGGCCCATTATCAATAATACTTACTTCACATAGAGTTGAATGAATAACTCCATTAATAGGCTGACTATATGTAACTCTTGATTTAATAGTTATCAGAGGGTCTTCAGTTAAAGTTAATGCTTGTTGAGCATTTTTAAAAATATTAAGAATGGCTTGTATGAAAAGATCTTCATCTCCATAAACCTCAGGTATGCTTGGATCATAGTCTCTTTGAATTTTTAAATCTTCATATTCATCGACTTGCGATAAAGCAAATACTTTTTCAAGTGCTGAATGAATGTTAAATAATTCCAGCTTTGGTTTTTTTGGAGGGGTGAGTATTTTTGTAACAATATTATTCAATCTTTCTGTTTCATTGATAATGATATCTAGAAATTTTTTTGAAAAATCATCATTAAGCTTATTCATTAGGATTTGTGCACTACCTTTTATCCCGGATAATGGATTCTTGACTTCATGCGCTAGAGTTCTAGCTAAGTTTGCTGCAATTTTTTGAGTTGAAAAAACTTTTGATGAATCAATAATTTTATGCAAATTGTCGACGCACAAAACTTCTAAGATTAGCAATTGATCTGATTCAGACCAATTTACAGTCAAATCTACAATTCTATATTTTTCTTTGTCTCTTTCTAATTTGAAATCTCTTTTGATAATTGTATTTCCAGTATCAAGACAGTCATCTATTAGTTGCTTTAATTCAGCATTAGTTTGAAATGAAAACTGAGAATTTATATCGGTATGTTCATCTGATATTTTCCAGTTATTTGTAATTGCCGAATCGTTGATCCAAACAACTTTCAAATCTTTATCAAGGACGACAATCTCTGAGGTGATTTGATTTAATATGTTTTGATTAAATATTTCAGGATTGTTCATTAAGTGAATCGACTCCTTTTTTTACAAGGAGTCGATATTTTTAGTGAGATTACTTGGTTAATGTTCCCACAATGTGTGCCAAAATTTTATAAGGATCAGCATTAGAAGCAGGCCTTCTGTCTTCTAAATAACCATTCCAGTTATGCTCAACGGTATAAACAGGAATTCTTATACTTGCACCCCTGTCACTTACACCATATGAGAATTTATCAATGCTTTGAGTTTCATGTAATCCAGTAAGCCTCATGTCATTGTCTGATCCATAAGACGCGATACCTTCTTCATGAACTTCACCTAGCTTGTCACAGTATGAGTTGAATAGCTCTTCAGAACCACCAGTTCTCATCGCTTCATTTGAGAAGTTAGTATGCATACCAGAACCATTCCAATCACCTGTTTTAGGTTTAGGATGAATGTTTACACCAACTCCAAACTCTTCGGCAATTTTAAATAGTAAATATCTACTAACCCAAAGATCATCAGCTGCCTTAATGCCTTTACCAAAACATTGGTATTCCCATTGTCCAAGAGCAACCTCTGCATTTGTACCAGTAAGCGTAATACCTAGATCAAGACATGCTTGAAGATGCGCATCAGAAATTTCTCTTCCAACAACATTACCCGCACCAACACCACAGTAGTATTCTCCTTGTTCTTTTGGTGTTCCACTTTCCCAACCAAGAGGCTCACCTGTCTCAGGATCTGTAAAAAAGAATTCTTGTTCAAAACCAAACCACCATTCATCACTAACAACCTCAGCTGCTGCTGCTCTGTAATTAGATGGATGAGTAGTGTGGTCAGCCGCTTGCACTTCAGTCATGACGATATCATGTCCATTCGGGTTAGCATATGTCTGAACAGGTAAAAGTAAACAATCAGAGCTACCACCCTCTGCTTGTTGTGTAGATGATCCATCAAAAGACCAATCTGGAGGTGTATCAGCTTCTGTAGCCTTCACCTTACTTCTCATATTGGCTTCAGGCTGGTAACCATCTAACCATATATATTCATAAGTTTTATATTCTGCCATTATTTCTCCTAATAAAATTTTATTTTGCACTATTAATTAAGCAATTTACATGCCACTATTATTTGAGCTATATGCACAATATTTGAGCTATTTGTGCGCTATTTTAGTGCATTAATATTGATATTGCATTAAATTAATGCAATTATTTTAGATCAAAAAAATCTTTGATTTTTATAAATTTTTCTTTGATAGATGTATATGAGTGATTTCCACCATAAAATATATCTATATAAGAGCCTCTGAAATAACTAGAAGATTCAACATAGTTGAGAATTTCATCACCAGATTCTAGTAGTATTAAATTATTTTTCGGTTCTAAAATTTTCTTATGATGAAGACTTCTAACATAAGAAATATCATCTTTTGAAATAGTAAATTTATTTCCAGTAGCGTAATTTTCATTTTTGCCAAGATGAATCTCAAAATCACTCAGAGGAGCTATCGCTGGATTTATTAATACTGACTTAGATTTATAAAGTTGCGCAAAATAAAGTGCATAATAACCTCCTAATGAGCTACCCATATATAAAATATTTGGGCTGTTTTTATCAATAAAGCTTTCTATTTGTTTATGTGCTTCTTTGAAATCATCTTTTAAGTCGGGAATTATAATCTTTGTTTGAGATGTCTTATTTTCTATAAATTTTTTAAACTCTTGAGCTTTACCAGAATCACTAGAAGATTTAAATCCATGGAAATAAAGAATAGTGTTAGACATTATTTAACAAACTACTAATTTGCTCCTTACCTGAAATACCTGAGACAAAAATACTTTCTAACCATTCTGTTAAGAATTTATTTTGCTGAAGTTTCTCATCAAATGATTGTCTTTTTGATTGATTCATAAAAAAAGGAAGAGGCTTTTCGCCTTGATAAGATAAAACTTCTGCTAATTTTGCATCTAAACTAATTTGTATTCTAAGAATAAAATTGCTGTGGATATTTTTCTTAAGTCCATTTTGCTTTGCTTCAAGAATTATCGTGTGCTTAGTTTTATTTAATACAAGAAAACCAATATTAAAAGAAGATTGATTTGGATTAATTGATTCATAAAAAATTTCATCTGACAGAAAATTATTTAATAACCTTTTAAGCCTAATGAAATTTGCCTCACATACTGCTAGGTGATGAGATGTTGCAGGCAAAGTTTTTAACATATTCAAATTCTATATTCTTTTTTTATAGGTGTATATTCACTGCAAGCTGCTAAATATTTTTTTATGCTAATTTCTTCTTCTTTACAAAAAGATTCAATGGCTGCTCTAAAATCTTCATGTAGTACATAATGATATGAGTTAGAGGCTCTTGGCTCAAAACCCCTCCTAATTTTATGTTCTCCTTGAACGCCAGGATCAAAAAAGCTAATCCCATTTTTTATGCAGTATTCAATCCCTTGATAATAACAACATTCGAAATGCAAGCTATCAATATTTATTGATGAGCCCCAATGTCTTCCATAAAGAGTATCTTTACTTTGAAAGCATAGTGATCCAGCAATTTTATTTCCTTCAAGTTCAGCAAAAAAAATAACAGGGCAAAGAGCATCTTTATACTTGTGGACCAAATTAAAAAAATCATAATTAAGATAGGGCGCCTGCATTCGTTGATGATAGGTAGATTTGTAAAATTCGTAAAAAACAAGCCAATCATCTAATGTCACATTAGTATTATCTTTTACTGAAAAACTGATTCTTGAGTCATGAATTTTCTTTCTTTCAGATTTAATATTTTTTCTTTGTCTTGAAGTAAAGATTTTAAGAAAGTCATTAAAGTTTTCATATTCTTTGTTATTCCAGACAAACCTATACCCACTTCTCTCTATAAAATTGTTTTCAATAAGAGTTTTAGCGAGTTTTTTGTCTGGAAAAAGAATGTGCCATGTCTCTATATTATTTTTTTTCATGTAATCAATTACTGGTTGAGCAAAATTCTCAATGCCAATAGATTCAGAGGCTATGAACTTCCTGGTCTCGCAAGGTGTGAAGGGGATTGCGCTAAGTAATTTTGGATAATAATCTCTATTTGCCCTTCTTAGGGCATAAGACCATTGATGATCAAAAACAAATTCTCCATGACTATTGTTTTTTTTGTATATCGGAATAAAGCCTGAAAGATCTTCCTTTTCACTCAGAGTTAAGTGAAATGATTGCCAGCCATTATTTGCGTGAACAGATTTACTCTGTTCCAATGCATAGAGATATTCATATGACATGAAAGGCTTATCTTTTTCATCAATGATCTGATTGAAATCAACAGATGAAATTTCAGATAAGCTTTCAATAAATTTGCTTTTCATTTCAAGATGCCTAGATCAGAAAAATTTCGATTACAAAGCCAATCGAAGCTATCATGCCAACCCAATTATTCATTTTGAATGATTTTAAGTATTTCCCCTGATTAACAAGACTATTTTGGTAAAAATAAATACAGAACAATAGTAATAATATTGCAAGAAACAAAGGTGAAAATCGATTAATAAAAAATATTAATAAAAGAGAGAAATAAAATAATAAATGAAGAATCTTGCTAATTATTATTGCTTTATCTCCCCACAATATTGGAGTTGAATTAATTCCAATTAATTTATCATCTTCTATGTCTTCTAGCGCATAAACAGTATCAAAACTAATGATCCACAAAACCGTTCCTATAAATAGAAGCAATATTGATATGGAGAAGTTTGTTGATACAAGGCTATAAGATATTAGAGCTCCTGATCCAAAGGTTATGCCCAGAAAAAATTGAGGTGCTTTTAAAAATCTTTTTGTCAGCGGGTATATTAAGATAAAAATGGCGATAAACAATGAAATTTGAACAGTTGTCTTTGGTACGAATATCAGAAGACTCAAACAAAAAGATGCCAATATGGAGAAAAATATCCATGCGCCTTTAAGGCTTACCTCACCTTTAGCAATGGGTCTATCTTTCGTTCTCGAGACTAATTTATCAAACTTATAATCACTAATATCATTAATCACACAGCCACAAGACCTTACTAGGATTGCCCCAGCTAATACAATAAGGTAATTTTCAAAATCGATATAACCCTCATTGAGAGCTCCCAACATAAGCCCCATTAGTGATGGCCAGAGTAAAAGATAAATGCCCACAGGCTTGTCCAGCCTAGCAAGCCTTAAATAAATCATTAATTTACTAATCATCTGTATCTATTAAAAAAATTTCCATCACTGAGAATTTATAGCCTTTAACTAAATATTTTGCTTTTCTGCCCCAATACAAGCTTGAAGCGTTTTTAAATAAAGCATAAACGACTTTATCTTTAGTAAAAATATCTTTCTCAAAGAGAATATCACCAAGGGGTTTATTTCCAAGATTTCCTAGTTGCTCCAATCCTTTTGAAATTGTTTCAACAGGGATTATTGTTTGAGCAAAAACTATTGGCTCATCATTGCAAAAAAGAATAACTTCTCTTAACTTTATTTCATTAGATGTACAGTCGATAAAGTCTTTATCTTCTTGTTCTATAGGAGATAATTCATCTTGAATAAGATGAAGTTTAAATGATCCATTTTTTTTTATTTTTTTGGTTATGGGGCCATTTTCAAGCAACCACGAACGTATTTCATTTTTTGATATTTTTGATTCAATAGATTCAAAATTTTTCCAAGATGATATTTTCTTTAGCTTCATTAATTACTCGATAAATCTGATATTATAACGCCCACACTTTTAATCAAAGTAAAATTAAAAAATATGGATATGAAATTAAAAAAGTATGAATGTATTGTTTGTGGTCTAATATATGATGAAGCTTTGGGTTGGCCTGAAGATGGAATAGAGCCTGGAACAAGATGGGAAGACGTGCCTGAAGATTGGTTGTGTCCAGAGTGTGGCGTTGGAAAAGAAGATTTTGATATGATTGAAATAGAATGATTGAAACTCCCAAAAATTTAACAAGAAATATTTTACTTGGAATGTTTTTGGGTTTTTTAGTTGGCTCTCTTCTATACTATGTAAGTTTTTTCTCAGAAAGTTTCCTAGACTTTATTAAAGTATATGTTTTTAATTTAGGTAGTGCTATTTTTATAAATCTACTTAAGCTTTTAATTGTTCCTTTGGTATTCTTTTCTTTAGTATCTGGTATCTCATCTCTTACTAGTATGCAAAGCTTAGGCAATATAACTTTAAAAACGATTACTCTTTATTTATCAACTACCGCTATAGCTGTTTCTCTATCTTTATTTATTGGCTCCATCTTTAAACCAGGCGCAGGGTATTCGTCAGAAATTGCACCGCCAGATCAATTACCAAAAGGGCAGGGAATATATGAAACAATTCTAGATATTTTTCCATCAAATATCATTGAGGCTATGGCACAAAATCAGATGCTAGCAGTTGTTTTCTTTAGTATCTTATTTGGCCTTGCATTGAATAAAACAAACCATCTTACAAACAACTTTAGTGAATCCTTTGAAAAACTAAATACTGTGTTTATGCAGCTAGTCATAATGGTTATATCTTTTGCACCAATTGGAGTATTTTGCTTAATTGGTAAATTTGTAATTTCAGATGGATTAGATATCTTCCAAGAGGCTTTTAAATATGTATTTTTGCTAATAATAGTATTGTTAATTCATGTAATTTTTACTTATTCATTAATTCTTAAGTTATTTACTAATTTAAGCTTGCTTACTTTCTATAGAAAAATGAAAGATGTTGCTATATTTGCTTTTTCAACATCTTCAAGTGCAGCAACTATTCCTGTAACACTAAAAACTGTTCAAGATGATTTGGGGGTAAATAAAAATGTTTCCTCTTTTGTAATTCCTGTTGGAGCTACAATTAATATGGATGGAACTGCAATTATGCAGGGGATGGCTACAGTTTTTATAGCACAAATGTCTGGAATAGACTTAACGCTTTTTCAATACATCCAAGTAGTGATTCTTGCTGTTGTAACTTCAATTGGTACAGCGGCAGTTCCCTCAGCAGGAACAATAACCTTAGTAATTATTTTGCAGCAATTTGGCTTGCCGCTTGAAGCTATTGGAATAATTTTAGCTGTTGATAGAATTTTAGATATGTTACGTACTTCAGTTAACGTAACAGGAGATGCTGCTGTTGCATGTATAGTTGCAGATTCAGAGAACTTAATTGATAAAAATTTATTCAATAAATAATTAAAAACAACGTCTTTTTTATAATAATTTGCTAGAATGCATCTTTTTAAAATGGGGATATATTGATGAATACTTTACTTTTACCACCGGTCTTAGGCGTTGTTGGAATGTTCGCAGCAGCTCTAGTCTATATGCTAGTGATGAAATATCCAGACGGCGAAGATAAAGTAAAAAAAATTGGTGATCAGATTCATGCAGGCGCACTTGCTTTTATGAAAACCGAATATAAATACTTAACAATTTTTATTGTGGTTATAGTTCTTTTGGCATGGTTCGCACTTGGACCTTATACAGCAATATCTATAATTATCGGAGCAATTTGTTCATCAGTTGCTGGTTTTATTGGCATGTATGCAGCTACTAAAGCAAATGTCAGAACAGCAACAGCAGCTCAAAAAGATGGACCTGCAGCAGCTTTGTCAGTCTCGTTTTATGGTGGCTCAATAATGGGGTTATGTGTTGCATCATTGGGCTTAATAGGTTTAGGAGCTTTATATTATTTTTATGTTCCAGCAGGTATTGACCCACATAAACTTGAAGGTTTTGCCATGGGTGCATCTATAGTAGCTCTATTTTCTAGAGTAGGTGGTGGAATCTTTACAAAGAGTGCAGATGTTGGAGCTGATCTTGTTGGTAAGGTTGAAGCTGGAATTCCTGAAGATGATCCAAGAAATCCGGGCGTTATCGCTGACAATGTTGGTGACAATGTTGGTGATGTAGCTGGAATGGGATCAGATATATTTGAATCATATTGTGGTTCTATGATCGCATCAATAGCAATAGCATATACTTTAGGCAACGAAGACATGATGATGCTTCCCCTGGCACTAGCATCAACTGGTTTGATAGCATCAATTATTGGTATATTCATAGTAAAACTTCAATCTGCGAAAGCACCTGCAAGTGCTTTAAGATCTGGCACACTTTTGGCTCCAGTAATATTTGTAGCAATGGCCTATTTTATTATCGATTCTTTTAATGGAGTTGGAATGAATGTTTGGTGGTGTGTTATTGCCGGAGCTGTTGGTGGCGTATTAATAGGACTCATCACAGAATATTACACAGGTGGAAGTCCTGTGAAAAAAATTGCTGAATCAGGAGAAACTGGTTCTGCGACAGTAATGATTTCTGGATTATCTGTTGGAATGCAGTCTGTTGTAATACCTATTATTATTTTGGCTGGAATTATTCTTGTCTCAACTCAATTATCAGGTATTTATGGCGTTGGAATTGCCGCAGTTGGCATGCTTGCAACTGTAGGTATCACAATGGCGATTGATGCATATGGTCCTGTTGCGGATAATGCTGGAGGTATTGCTGAGATGTCAGGTATGGGTGAAGAGGTTAGAGAAATTACTGATTCTCTAGACGAATTAGGAAATACTACTGCTGCAATTGGAAAAGGTTTCGCAATTGGGGCCGCAGCTCTAGCTGCTCTAGCTATTATTTCGGCATTTTCAGCTGTTGTAGGGGCTAAAAATCCTTCATTTACATTAGCTCTGACAGAGCCAATTGTTTTAGTTGGGATGTTTATTGGAGTGTGTATACCTTTCTTGGTTTCTTCAATAACCATGACAGCTGTTGGTGATGCTGCTTTTGAAATGATTAATGAAATAAGAAGGCAATTTAGAGAAATACCTGGGTTAATGGAAGGAACAGCAGAACCTGATTCAGAAAAATGTGTTGAAATTGCTACTGAAGCTGCTTTAAAGAAAATGGTATGGCCAGGAATAATAGCAGTATCAATGCCAGCAATTGTTGGTTTTGGTCTTGGAGCACAAGCTTTAGGAGGCATGTTAGCAGGAGGTCTTCTTGGCTGTGTATCGCTTGCACTTATGATGGCTAATGCTGGTGGAGCATGGGACAACGCAAAGAAATATGTTGAAAAGGGCAATCTCGGTGGCAAGGGTTCTGACACACATGCGGCAGCAGTTGTTGGTGACACGGTTGGTGACCCCTTTAAAGATACATCAGGCCCGTCCATGAATATTTTAATTAATGTTATGGCAATCGTCAGTTTGGTTATAGCTCCGCTTCTAAGCATATAATTTTTTCTAAATAAACACAGATCCAGAGATTCTTCTCTGGATCATGTGTAAAATTAAATGATGCAAAAAAATATCCTAATAATAGGCTATGGAGATATTGCCAAAAGGCTAATTAAAGTTATCGGTGCTGAATCAATAAATATTTCTGCTATTTCAAGAAATGATTCTAACAATCCAAATATAAATAAATTTAATTGGGATTGGCTTTCAGATAAAAAAATTGATTTAAAAGCTAAACATTTTGATTCAGCAATAATAATACCCAAGCCTAGCAGCCTTGACGAGAAAGGTTATAAAGATGGCTTTATAATTGCCACAAAAAATATCTTAAACCTACTATCAAATATAAATATCAATAAGGTAATTGCAATATCTTCTACTAGAGTCTATGGCGGTCACCATAAAGGTGCTGTAGATGAAAAATCAATAGAAAAACCCTCTGAATTTAGAGGCAAATTGATCCTAGAATATGAAATAGCTTTATCCCAAATATTTGGGCCTAAACTCACCATTCTTAGATTCTCAGGTTTATACGATAACCAATCAAAAAAGACTTCTCATAATAAATTACATAGAGATCAAGCTGCAAAAATAATAGCTCATTTTATTGAATACAAATCCGAAAGCAGCCGAGCTAATATTATTAACTGTTCTGAGGATTCAGAAATTCTTTTTTCTGAAAAATCAATTATAAATACCAAGTTAAAACAGACAGGATTTAAATTTTAAAAAAATTAAACTAGAACAATAACTCTAGGCAAAATACAATAAAGTTATGACATCAAGTATGACGGGCTTTGGGCATTCAAGGCATATAGACAAAGAAACAGAAATTTACTGTGAAATTAAATCAGTCAATCACAGATTCTTAGATATATCTATCAAGCCTAACGATATTAGCAGTGAGCTTGATCTATTTATTAGAGATGCTATTAGTAAAAAGGTTAAAAGAGGAACATTAGACATAAGACTAAAGTTAAAATTTCCATCTAGCAATTCATACATAATCAATAAAGAGTCTTTAAGAAATTTGAGCAAATCAATTGATGAAGTTAAGCTTTTAGAAATTAAAAAGCTAACTTTCTCAGATATTAAAGATATTCCTGGAATCATTAAGACAGAACAAAAAATTCAAGTTAACCAAAACTTAATAAAGAAAGTTTTTAAAGATGCTTTTAAAACCTTTCTATTAAGTAGAGCTGCAGAAGGAGAAAAAATAAATAAATTATTTTTATCTAAATTAAATAAAATTAATAAGTGTATTTCTAGGCTGGAAAGCTCTAATAAAAAATTATTAAAAATAAGATCTGAATCTCTTAAAAAGAAAGTTCATAATATATGTGAAACTGTTGATAATGACAGGCTTGCTCAAGAAGTGGCCTTGCTCGCTTTAAAGCATGATGTTGCAGAGGAAATAGAAAGAATAAATTTTCACACCTCATCTTTAAGAAAGGAATTGGTGTCCAGAAGTGGAAGCGGAAAAAAAATAGATTTTATATTACAGGAACTATTTAGAGAAACCAGTACGTTATCAGTTAAATTAGATATACCTAAATATAAACAAATAGCATTAGATATGAAGCTTATAGTCGAGGAAATGCGCGAGCAGGCTCAAAATATTGAATAATAGAAAGGGCAAGTTATTCGTTGTTGCTGCTCCATCTGGTGCAGGAAAATCTTCTTTAATTCAATCAATCCTTGTCAACTTTGAAAATATTGAACTTTCAATATCAGCTACCACAAGATCTCCAAGAGAAGGAGAGGTAGAGGGTAAGCATTATTTTTTTGTTACCGAAAATGAGTTTAATTCATTGAAAGAAGAGGAGGCTTTTATCGAATGTGCAATTGTACACAACTATCAATACGGTACTTTACATAAATATATTGATGAAAGGTTAAATAGAGGAATAAATGTAATTTGTGATATCGACGTTCAAGGCTTTAAGCTAATAAAAAAAACTGGCATCGATCATATTTCGATATTTATCATTCCTCCAAGCATTGAAGAGCTAGAAAAAAGACTGCTAACAAGAGGCTTAGATTCAGAAAATGTAATTGATACCAGGCTTGAAAATGCAAAGGAGGAGTTGAGGTGTGCTGAAGAATTTGATTACAGAGTTTTAAATGATAACTTCGAACAAGCCTATGAGGAAATAGTTAATATTATTATTAATGGAAAATCACCTAAAAATAACGATAAAATAAACATTAAGATATTAAGAGATATGTTGTCTTAATAGCTTATTAGAAATAGAATACGATCCCTAGGAGAAATTATATGGCTAGAATTACAGTAGAAGATTGTTTACAGGTTGTACCAAGTAGATTTGATCTTATCATCATGGCATCAAAAAGAGCTAGACAGCTAACAACTACTAGCAGAGACCCTTTGGTAGAGTGGGACAACGATAAACCAACATTAGTCGCACTTAGAGAAATTGAAGCAGGTCTTCTTGATAAAGAAACACTAGATAAAACTCTAGAAGAAGATGTATTGTTAGATGGTTTTGCAGCACCGGGTACCGAAGAAGCAGAAACAGTCGAATAAATGAATTTTGGGGAACTAATTTGAGTGAATCGGTTCTCCCAAATCATCTGATTAATTTTTCCGATAAAAGTTTATTAAAACTCCCTTCATCTCTCTATAAAACTTGTAAAAGATACCTAAGCTCTGAAGATATAAAAAAAATACAGAAAGCTTACTCGTTTGCTTTTTATGCTCATATGGGTCAAAAAAGAAAAGATGGCTCGGACTATATAACTCATCCAGTAGCTGTAACAGAAATATTACTTGAGCTCAAAATGGATAGTGATTCCATATGCGCAGCATTAATGCATGATGTGCTCGAAGATTGCAATGTACAAAAAAGCAACCTAGCTAAAATGTTTGGTGATGATGTAGCTCATATTGTTGATGGGGTAAGTAAGTTAGGAAAAATAGATCTTAAAAATGTAGCTGATAAGAATGCCAATAATCTTCAAAAAATGGCATTAGCAATGGCAAATGATGTAAGAGTTATTTTAGTTAAATTGTGCGACAGGCTGCACAATATGAGAACCATCGAATTTGTTCCAAGAAATAAACAAATACAAAAATCAAAAGAGACTTTAGATTTATATGGCCCATTGGCACTAAGAGTGGGTATGCAAGACATAAGGGCAGAACTTGAAGATAGAGCTTTTAAATGCCTGCACCCAATGCGTGCTGATTTATTAAAAAGTGCAATTAAGACTTCAAGTGGCGGAAGAAAGAAAATAGTACAAAAAATAAGGAAAGAACTTAAAAGTCGACTTAAATCTAACGGAATCGAAGACGCTGGCGTAAAGGGTAGAGAAAAAAATCTTTATAGTGTCTACAATAAAATTAAAACTAAACATAAACCATTTTCAGAAATACTTGATGTATACGGTTTCAGGATTTTGGTAGATTCTGTTGATGACTGTTATAGATCTTTAGGCATTATTCATAATTATTTCTCACCAATTGAAAATAAGTTTAAGGACTATATAGCTATTCCAAAAACTAATGGCTATCAAGCCTTGCACACAAGCTTACTTGCGCTAGATGCTTTTCCTATCGAGGTTCAAATTCAAACAAGAAGCATGTGGGCAACGGCCAACATGGGTATTGCAGCACATTGGAGTTATAAAACAGACGATGATGCTGGTATTGGAACAGGGTTAAGAGCTAGCAGGTGGTTATCAAGCCTTATTGATCTGCAAAAGAAATCATCAAATCCAACAGAGTTTGCTGATTCTCTTAAGAAAGACCTTGATTCTGAAGAGGTTTATTTATTCTCTCCTAAAGGAGATATTTATGCCTTAAAGGCAGGAGCTACTCCAATAGATTTCGCATATGAAGTACATACTGGCCTTGGTGATAGTATTGTGGGTTGTAAAGTAAATAGAAGAGAGGCTCCTTTAAATGTTGAACTAGAAAGTGGTCAGACAGTTGAAATTATTACATCAAGCAAAACAGTTGAAGCAGATCCTGTATGGCTAAACTTTGTTGTAACAGGAAAAGCTAGAAGCGGAATTAGGGCTAGACTAAGAACTCAAAAAGTTTCATCAGCAAGAAAAGCCGGGAAGTTTATGCTGGAATCTGAGTTACAAAGATCTGGAAAGTCTTTAAAAGACTACAGAGGCAGTACTTTGAAGAGAGTTCTTGATTCAATAGGAGTTTCATCTCTAAACAAGCTTCTTACCGAATTAGGCTCAGGTAAAAGAACTGGCAATATTGTTGCTGAGAGATTTTATTCTGGATTAAAGATCAGAAAAGACACAGACGCCAAGAAAATTAAACCTGTTTTCATTCATGATAATCATATTGAGGGAGTTTCGGTTGTTTTTGCAAAATGTTGCCATCCAGTCTACAAAGACCCTGTAATAGCTCACTCTGATACAGAAAGAGGAATTGTTATTCACCATAAACGATGCAAACAGGTTGCACCATTTATTTCTAAAGATCCAAGATATATCCCAGGAAAGTGGGCTGTTAATACCAAAACTCATATTTACACTGCGAAGATCAATATCGTTACAATTGATCAAATGGGTGTTTTGGCTGATTTAGTTTCAGTTTTCACAAAGTCAGGCATAAATATTGAACAAATTAATACAAAAAATATTGATAGCACATTTGCTTCATTTGAGATGGAGGTAGATGTTGAAGATCTTGAAGAATTAAATAATATAATGCTGAAGATTAGATCAAAAAAAATAACAACAAGCTGTACAAGACTAATAAACGAAAAATAATGAACCTTAGAATTTAATTTTAGGTACAATGCATATCAAAAATAAATCCAAGATATAAATTATGACCAAGAAAATAATTTTCACTGAAAATGCTCCAAAAGCCATAGGGCCATACTCCCAAGCTGTTTCAGCTGGAGGATTCACATTTGTGTCTGGTCAAGTTGCCATCAACCCAGACACCGGAGACTTGATGAATGCCTCAATTCAAGATCAGGCAGAGCAGGTAATAAAAAATCTTACGGCAATATGTGAAGAGGCTAACGGGTCGCTTGCTGATATTGTAAAACTTACAATTTACATAACCGATATGAATGACTTTGCAGTTGTAAATGAAACAATGCAAAAATATTTTTCAGAACCTTATCCAGCAAGAGCAACGGTTGAAGTTTCAGCCTTGCCGCTTGGAGTTAATGTGGAAATGGATGCAGTTTTAGTTTGCCATGAGTAAAAATCTTCTCTCGATCAGTGATTTATCTAAAAAAGAAATTTTAGATCTCATAGAATTTGCAAAAAATTTTAAACAAGATGATGGCTCTTTTCGAAAAGAAAATTTATTTCCAGATAAAACTATTGCAAATGTTTTCTGTGAGCCAAGCACAAGAACTAAATCCTCTTTTGAAATAGCTGCCAAAAATCTTGGTTGTTCAGTAGTAGGTTTTGATATTTCAAATTCATCTGTTGAAAAAGGAGAGTCAATTTACGAGACTGTAGATGCACTTAGTTTAATGGGTGTAGATCTGTGTGTCCTAAGACATCCTGAATCAGTTATCAGGGATCTTGTAGAGTACCTGCCTGAAATGGTATTTATCAACGGAGGAGAGGGCTCTATATCTCATCCTACTCAAGCTTTAATTGATCTAATGACTATAATTGAGCATAAAGGCTCTATAGATGATCTTAATATAGTTATTGTTGGTGATCTTGATCACTCGAGGGTAACATCATCTTTTGTTGAAGGCGTCTCAAATTTCTCATTTAATTCTTTAACATTTTGCGGTCATCCAAGTATGTCTACAAAATATGTCAATCCTGTATTAGGAAGGTATGAGCCTGATCTCGATACAGCACTTCATGATGCAGATGTGGTCATGACGCTAAGAATACAATATGAAAGATTTGAAGAAACGCTTGATCTTGACCTAGATGAATACAAACAAGCATATCAACTTACATCTGAGAAGCTTGAGCAAGCTAAAGGCGACGCAATCATTATGCATCCTGGGCCTGTGAATTATGTAGAAATTTCAGAAAGCGTGTATCAGTCTGAACAATCTGTAATTAGAAACCAGATTGCAAATGGTGTTGCCATTCGTATGGCTGTTTTATCAAGATTTTTGAGCAGCTAGGGTTTTCTTAACTGTATCAACAATCGCTATTGTTGTTTGATCAATTTCAATATTCACTAAATCATTTTCTTCAAGTTTATCTAAATTTGTAATGTTAAGGGTTTCAGGAATAAGATGAATGTTAAAATGATTTTTGAAAACTTTCCCTATTGTTAAGCTACAACCATTAACGCCAATATAGCCTTTTTCCAAAACATAATCTGAGTATTCTCTTGAAATTGATATTTTCATATCTTTGGTATTTTCTTTCTTAAATATTTTTTTTACCTCTCCAGTAAAATGAATATGTCCTGACATAAGATGGCCTCCTATTTCAGATGAAGCTTTAATTGATCTTTCTAAATTGACAGTGTCGCCTTTTAAGATATGTTTTAAATTAGTCTTCAGCAATGTTTCTTCTATAACATCAAATTTGAGATTTTTGCTGCCATTATCTTTTGCGGTGAGACATACTCCATTGACTGAAATACTTGCCCCTTTTTTTAAGCCTTTATGAAAGTTTTTAGGAGTTATTATATGAATACGGATAAAATCACTGAAATTTTCAACCTTTAATACCTTAGACTTATGAGAAACTATGCCTGAAAACATTTAGGCACCCCATTGGTTTCTGTATGCTTGAAGTCTATCTAAATAGGTTTCAAAACCTGGGGTTGATTCTGAATACGTAATTAAAGTATCTACATTAATTATAGATATAACTTCCATACTATATTCTTCTTCAAGTTCTCTTCTTGCAGAAAGATTGCCGCTGCCTCTTTCCTGTCTATCTAATCCTACAAGCATTATTTTTGGATTAGCTTCAATTGATTTAATCATCTCTATAGACTCTTTTGCAGCAGTGCCTGCAGATATAACATCATCAATAATCAAGACGTCTCCTGAAGGGTTTTTACCAATAAGGTTTCCACCCTCACCATGGTCTTTAATCTCTTTTCTATTAAATGATAAGGGATATTTAAAACCATC
This sequence comes from uncultured SAR86 cluster bacterium, assembly GCA_902556355.1. Lineage (GTDB taxonomy): Bacteria > Pseudomonadota > Gammaproteobacteria > Magnimaribacterales > D2472 > SCGC-AAA076-P13. The sequence continues at coordinate 7,334 of CACDVW010000006.1, read as the reverse complement.
TTTATCAAGAATCATGGCAATTATTGAACCAAGAAAAATACCTTTATAGGCAGGCCCATATATACAATCGAACTTTAAATTAGCAGCTTCAATTGCTTGTTTATAGCAATCTGCAAGCTCATAAAGATAACCACCATTAAGCATTCTGGCGGCATTAAAAAAATAAGGACTTTTTCTTCCAGATTTTAATGTGAAGTCACCAAATTCTAGAACTTTGGCGTGTAAAGATAGTTCAAGAAATTTTTTTTGATAGTCTTCCACTTATTTCAAACAGGCTTTTTGTTTTTCAATAATATCAGCAATAGCAGAACTTCCAAGCTCTAACATCTGATTTAATTGATCTTTTGTGAAAGGTGCTTCCTCAGCGGTGCCTTGTATTTCTATAAGTTCAAGTGAATCTGTCATAACAAGGTTTAAATCTGTTTCAGCATTACTATCCTCTTTGTAGTCAAGGTCAAGGATAACTTCATCATTTAATATACCCAATGAAACTGCAGCTATATGCCGTTTAATTGCTCTATGATCGTCATGATGATTTTGTATAGCAAGAAATAATGCGACACAACCACCTGTAATGGAAGCAGTTCTGGTGCCTCCATCTGCTTGGATTACATCACAATCAATATTTATAGTTTTTCCTTTAATATATTTTAGGTCTACTGCTTGTCTTAGCGACCTACCAATTAATCTTTGGATTTCTTGAGTTCTGCCACTTTGCTTACCTCTTGCAGCCTCTCTGCTCATTCTCTCATTTGTAGATCTTGGAAGCATGCCATATTCTGCAGTGATCCAGCCCTCGTCACTACCTTTCATCCATCTAGGAACATTAGTATCAATAGAAGCAGTACAAATTACTTTCGTATTTCCAAAAGAAACTAATACAGAGCCTTCGGCATGAATATTAACATTAGGTTCAATCGTTATGTCTCTTAGTTGATTAAGCCCTCGATTGTTGCTTCTTTCCATAATATGATCCTATGGATGATTATCCAAATATTAAGATAAATTCTCTTTAACAATTTTGCTGACTAAGCCCATATCAGCGGTTCCAGCAGGAATTGAGTTTTTTAGAACACCCATGACTTTACCCATGTCTTGCATAGAAGTAGCACCGGATTCTGCAATAGCACTAGAAACTTTTTCAGAAATTTGAGATTCGTCTAACTGTGCTGGCTTGTATTTAGACAAGACATTAACTTCAAGCTGTTCTTTTTCAGCAAGATCTGATCTGCCACCATTTGTAAATTGAGCAATAGAATCATTTCTTTGTTTAATCATTTTATTGATAATGGATAAAGCCTTTGCATCATCAACAGTTTCTTGATTATCAATTTCAAACTTTTGAACTTCTGATTTAAACATTCTTAAAGTGTCGCGAGTCATATCATCTTTATCAAGCATTGCTTGTTTAAGATCAGATTGAATTTCAGAAAGAAGGGTCAAGATTATCTAAAGGATCTTTGTCTTGGGAAAGAGAACTTTCTATTTGATTTTCTAGCACGTTTAACTGCTGCTGCCATTAATCGTTTTCTTTTTTCAGTTGGTTTTTCATAGAACTCTCTTGCTCTAATCTCAGGAACAATTGCTGCTTTTTCACAGGCACGCTTGAACTTTCTTAGACCAATGTCAAAATGTTCTGTTTCTTTTATTATAATTGAAGGCATAATGTGTCGCGTAGTTTAGGCTGTAATTAGAAAATTTGCAAAACATTTTATTAAAAATTTATGAAAACTTTAGGAATTGAAACTTCTTGCGATGAAACCGCTATTGCAATATATGATACGGAACATGGCATTATTGGTGAATCTGTTTTTAGTCAGATTAAAATGCATGCTGAATATGGTGGCGTTGTCCCCGAGCTTGCATCAAGAGATCATTGTGTAAAAATTGTAACGGTTTTAGAAGAAGCTCTCGGTGATATTGATATCAATACTATTGATCAAATAGCCTATACATCAGGACCAGGACTACTGGGAGCTTTGTTAATTGGTGAAAGCTTTGCTCAGGGTCTATCAGCTGCCTTAAAAATTCCTTTATTGCCAATTAATCATCTAGAGGGACACTTAATGTCTCCAGTTATGGAATTCCCAGAAATACAAACCCCATATTTCTCTCTTTTAGTGAGTGGTGGCCATAGCATGATTGTTGATGTTAAAGAGAGGGGTGCATATGAAATATTAGGGCAATCACAAGATGATGCTGTTGGTGAAGCTTTTGATAAAGTTGGGAAATTACTAGATCTCCCATATCCAGGAGGACCCCATATTGAAAAACTTGCGCTAAATGGCAACCCTCATGCTTATGATTTTCCCAGGCCTATGATGCATAGCGATAATCTAGATTTAAGTTTTAGTGGATTAAAAACTTCAGTTTTGTATACCGTCAGAGATATTGAAAATATGACCGATGAGATTAAAGCAGATATAGCCGCTTCTTTCCAGCAAGCCGTTATAGATGTTTTAACACATAAGATTAAAAAAGCTGTTGAAGCAAGTGGAAGATCTGATTTAATTATTGCTGGCGGGGTTGCTGCTAACAAAGCACTTCGTTCTGCCATAAAAGATCTAGAAAATTTATTGGGGATAAGAGTTTTTTATCCATCTTTAAAATATTGTGGTGATAATGCTGCAATGATTGCTTTTGTTGGATCTTTGAGATCTTCTGATAAGATTGAACCTAAGGCCTCTTATGTAAGAGCAAGATGGCCTTTAAGTGAATTAACTACATGAGAGACATTATTTATATAAAAGATCTTCGAGTAAAAACAATCATAGGTATATTTGATTGGGAAAGAAAAGTTAAACAAGAAGTAAGCATTGATTTAGAGTTCCCATTTGACTGTAAAAAGGCAGCTGCAACAGATTCAATTGAAGATACAGTCGATTATAAAGCTATAGCAAAAGGCGTAATAAAATTTGTAGAAGAGTCTTCATTTCAACTTCAAGAAACTCTTGCTGAAGGCATAGCTTCTTTAGTAAAAAATGAATACGGGGTTGAATCAATAAAGCTAAGGATATCAAAACCAGGAGCTATAAGAGGCTCAAAAGATGTCGGCCTTATTATTCATAGATAATGCAATATTTCTTATCCTTAGGAAGTAATATAAATGCTGAAGCAAATATCATTTTTGCTATCGAGCAATTAAATAAAATATTAACAAATACCAAATTTTCATCTATTCACAAAACTAAAGCCGAAGGATTTGAGGGTGATGACTTTTTAAATTTAGTAGTAGCAGGTGAGTCCGATCTTGGTTTTGATGATCTTAATGAAAAGCTTAAAGATATTGAAAATGAATCTGGCAGAAAAAGAGATGTTCCTAAGTTCAGCGCTAGAACATTAGACATTGATATAATTCTTCAAATCAACGAAGACGAAATATTATATGAAAGTGATGAGATAGAAAAATATTCATTTGTATCAGAACCACTAAAAGAAGTTTTATAAATGGCAAAGAAATTTACAATTAGAAAGATTCACAGATACTTAAGTATATTTATTGCTATTCAGCTTTTGCTTTGGACAGTCTCTGGAATTTATTTTGCATTTAACAAAATTGAGATGGTTAGGGGAGAGCAATATCGATTGCCCTTAGAGACCGAATATAGAATTTTTAAAAGACTCGGACTAGAGATTATTGAAACAAATGATAATGGAGTAAAAACGTACGCTTCTTATCCTCAAAATTTTCCAGTTAATATATTGTCATCTGAAGAGGCAATGACAATTGCAAAAGAAAAAACATCGTTAAATCCTGTAAGCGTAAGTTTAATTGAAAAAGTTGAAAGAGGTGTTGAGTACAGAGGTAGGAGGCTGCCTATATATAAAGTTTCTACAGACACTAATGATGGAATTAATATTTATGTTGATTCTATGACAGGAGATATAGCTGCTATAAGATCTGACTCATGGAGAGCATGGGATCTTTTATGGGCTTTACACATTATGGATTATCAAGATAGAGACAATATTAATAATTTGTTATTAAAGATATTTTCTGTTCTTGCCCTAATTAGCTCAATTACTGGAATAATACTTTTTTTTAAAAAAACTATTTAAAGTTATTTTCTACAATTGACCATGCTCCTTGAGAAAGAGGGTAGACTTTCATTCCTCTGTCTTCAGCATGTTTGCTTGATGCGGTTCCGTCTCTAACCCTACCAAGAATGCCCTGGCATATGGCGCCAACCTTAAATAAGCTGAAGGCCATATAGAATTCCCAATTAGCTGATAGATCTTTTCCTGTAATTTCAGAGTACATGTCGCGATATTCCATTTCATTAGGAATGCCCATTTCTTTTAATTTTGCGTGATCATAAAATAGTGGCTCTGTTCTCCATGTAAGACAGTGATAGCAAAAGTCTGCAATTGGATGACCTAAAGTAGAAAGCTCCCAATCAAGAACACCTATTACTTCTTGGTTCTCCATTATCATATTATCTAGGCGATAGTCTCCATGAACAATTGATGTCTCATCATCATCAGGAATATTTTCTGGCAACCACTCTATAAGATTGTTCATTTCAATAATATTATCTGTCTCAGATGCTCGGTATTGTTTAGACCATCTTGAAACTTGCCTTGCAACATAATTACCAGGTTTACCGTAATCCTCTAATCCAACTTTTTTGTAATCTACACTATGAAGCGCTGCAAGAGTTTTATTTTTGCTTTGATAGACTTTAATCCTTTGTTCTTTTGAAAGTGAGGGGAGCATATGATCCCAATAAATTTCTCCATCTAAACAATCCATAACAAAAAAAGTGGTTCCAGCTACATCTTCATCCTCACAAAGACCGTAGGTTTTTGGAACAGGAACATCAGTTTGACCAAGAGCGGTGATAACTTTATATTCTCTGTCGACAGCATGAGCTGAGGGCAGAAGCTTGCCTGGTGGCTTTCTTCTTAGAACTAGATTTTTATTATCTGTGGTAATTTTATAGGTAGGATTAGATTGACCGCCCCTAAATTGCTCTATTGATTTTATTAAACCAGCCCCAGGAACATGAGCATCAATCCATGGTTGAAGCTTTGAAGTATCTATTTTTAAATTTTCAGCAACTTCTTTTGTTCCTGAAAATATTTTTTCATATTTTTGAGCATCGGTTGTCATGAGAGTGATCTTCCTCCATCAACTTTAATAACTTGCCCTGTCATATACTTTGAACTAACAACAAACTTAACAGTGTTAGCGATATCTTTTTCAGATCCCATTTTCTTTAGCGGGATATTAGCTATTACCTTTTCCTTTTGTTCATCAGTCCAAGTTACATCAGGTGGCTCGAGCATTGCACCAGGTGCTATTGCATTAACATTAACTTCTGGAGCTAATTCTCTTGCAAGAACCTTTGTTATTGATTCTAAACCCCCTTTAGCAGAAGCGTATATTGAAAAATTTGCAACGCCTTTGCTTAAATTTGTATCCGTAATATTTACTATAGAACCCCTTGATTCAATTAACTTATCTTTTAGACCCTGAATTAAAAATAATGGACCTTTAAGATTACTTCCAACTAATTTATCCCAATGCTCTTCAGAAATTTCATCAATAGGGGTTGGATAAAAAGTTGAAGCATTGTTTACTAAAACATCTATTGAATCAAAGCATAATTTAGATTCATCAATCAATCTTTGAACATCTGATGAGATGTCTAAATTAGCTTGAATGATTTTTGCAGAGTCGGGGTTATGAGTATTGATTTGATCTGCCAAATCCTGCGCATCCTTTTTTGAAGAATTGAAGTGAATAATGATATTCCACCCCATTTGAGAAAAAGTTAAGGCTATTTCTTTACCTATTCTTTTTGCTGCGCCAGTAATTAATATGGTTTTATTCATAAAGATTGATTAACTATTTTTTTATATATTTTATGCTTTTCTTCATAAATTTTCTCAAATGGAATATTTTTAAGTAAAGAAAAATCTGCTTCAATTGTATTTGCTAATAATCTTAATATTAAACCTTTCGAATCTGAAAGATGCGGTAGGCTGCATAAGTCACTGATCAGTGACTGATTTCTTTCCATATTAACCTTAGGTAATAAATCTATAAGTGATTCATTAGACATATCTTTGGTAATTTTTATTAACCTCATCAAAACACCTGACGCATTTTTTTGCGCATTAGGTACTGGAAGATTGTCTCCCAAAGAAAAATCATTGTTGACTTGAAGTTCGGCCCATCGGACGAGGTTATTTGAACTTGTATCACATATTGGAACACTTAATTTATTAAAGAAGGGTGAGTGCATTTTATATTTTATTATTACCTCAAAAAATATATTTGGATTTTCTGAACCTAATGCTCTGTCAGTCTCAGTCCAAATTCTGTCAGATGACAGATTTGCTATTTCACCGGAGCTAACAATTTCTTCGAGCATTTTTTCAGTGCTTTCATCGATAGCAAAATCTTTTAAATGTTCATAAGTATGGAATCTAGCAAGCCTAATAGCCCTCAATGGATCTTCTGAAAACGCATCTGATACGTGTCTGAATATTTTTTTCTTAATATCATCTCTGCCCCCATAGGGATCAATAATATTCCCGTCAGAGTCCTTTGCTATTGCATTTATTGTTAAATCTCTTCTCAACAGGTCTTCTTCTAGCGTTACCTCTTTACCATAATAGAAATTAAAACCATGATAGCCATGACCAGTCTTACGTTCAGTTCTTGCAAGTGCATATTCTTCTTTTGATGTTGGATGGAGAAATACAGGGAAATCTTTTCCTATGGGTTTAAAACCATTAGACACCATTTCTTCAGGTGAAGATCCAACAACAACCCAATCTTTGTCTTTAGCTTTTTTATCCAGCAGGGCGTCTCTAACGGCTCCACCAACCTCATATATCTTCATTGTTTTTTAATTTGAAATATTTTTTTATCTTCCAATCTTATAGCGGTAAGTTTATTTCCCCAAACACACCCTGTATCAAGCCCGATTATATTATCTATATTTGTCTCACCATTTATTGATGCCCAATGGCCAAAAATTATATTTTCTTTGTTTTTTAAGTTTTCTTTTGTTTGATGAAACCAATGTATATATCCTTTTTTAGCAGTTTTACTTTTTAAATCTAGCTTAAGCGATCCATCTTCTGACAAATATCTCATTCTTGTAAAGTAATTAATTATTACTCTTAACCTCTTATATCCTTTTAAATTTTCGTTCCATTTCTTTGGTGTATCCCCCCACATTTTTGCAAGAATATTTGATGCATCATTTTTAAGTGAAGCTTGAACTTCTTTTGATAATTTTTTTGCATCATCTATGCTCCAAATAAAGGGTATGCCTGCATGTGAAATCCAAAAAACCTCGTTTGTTTCTTTTATTTTA
>CACDVW010000005.1 GCA_902556355.1 uncultured SAR86 cluster bacterium | reverse complement strand
TATTTATATCTGTCTAAATGGAATTTAAATTTTTCATCAAACAACTTAATTGTATCTTCTACAAATAACTCTTGCTCTTTCTTAAGAGTATCTTTAAACATATCTTTTTTCTTTTTTATGCACCACTCAATTATCTCGATACTTTCATCAATAACACTTCCATCATCTAATAGGAGTACCGGCACTGTTCCCTTTGGAGAAATTTCCAACATGGATTTAGGTTTATTTCTTAGTCTTACTTCTCTAAGTTCTACAACTGTCTTTGATAAATATAATGCCATTCTTGCTCTCATTGCATATGGGCATCTTTTAAATGAATAAAGTATTGGCATATTAAGCTTTATAATTTTGAACTTTCTCTTTGGGACCTATATGTTTTTGATTTCTTTCCTTTGCTAAATCAACTTGCTTTTGTCTGCTCATATATCTTGCTTTCTGCTCTTCAGTAGTTTTATCAAAACAAGCTGGGCACGATACTCCTCTTATGAATTCCTTTGATAGTTTATCTGCATCAGTTATAGGCATCCTGCAACCATGACACATATCATATGAACCCTCTGAAAGATCATGTTTAACTGCTACTCTGTCATCAAATACAAAACACTCACCATCATATAAAGACTCATCTTTATTAATTTTCTCAAAATAATTTAATATGCCTCCTTTAAGATGATGAACATTCTTGAATCCATCTTTTATCATCATTGAGGATGCTTTTTCGCATCTAATGCCGCCTGTACAAAACATGGCCACTTTTTTGTTTTGTTTATCTTCTTCAGTAAAATTTTGATTTTTGACCCATTTTGGAAATTCTCTAAACTTCACAGTGTTTGGATTAATAGAGTTTTTAAATGTTCCAATTGAATATTCATAATTATTTCTTGTATCTATCAAAATAGTATCTTTGTCTTGAATTAAATTGTTCCAGTCTTTTGGATCAACATATTCTCCTACAACTTCATTTGGATTGATGGTCTTATCACCAATAGTAACAATTTCATTTTTTAGTTTAATTTTTAGTCTTACAAAAGGATTAATATTTGCATAAGAAAATTTAATATCTATATCATTAAAACCCTGTATCGATTTAATAAACTCTATTGCATCTTTTAAATTACCATCTTGTCCAGATATAGTTCCATTTAATCCCTCATTGCCAACTAAGATAGTTCCATAAATCTTAAGCAGCTTAAGTTCTTTTCTAATGGCAGTTTGAAGATTATTTGGATCTTCAATGGAAGAGAATTTATAAAGTGCAGCTACAGTGTACATGACATAATTTTACTACAAGAAAATGGCGCGCCTGAAGAGATTCGAACTCCTGACCCACTGCTTAGAAGGCAGTTGCTCTATCCAGCTGAGCTACAGGCGCGTGGTCGGGGTAGTAAGATTCGAACTTACGACCACTCGCTCCCAAAGCGAGTGCGCTACCAGACTGCGCTATACCCCGAGGTTGCAAATATTAAAGTTTATCTAAAAAATAAGCAATCATCATATGAATAAATATTCATAAATGCGATAATATTTTTATGGTAGCGAAAATTTTAGATGGAAAAAAATTAGCTTCTCTAAGCGAAGAAGAGATTAAATCAGAAGTTTCAGAGCTTATATCAAAAGGTATAAATCCTACTCTAGCCACTATTCTTGTTGGCAATGACCCGGCTTCTGAAACATATGTTCGAATGAAAAGAAATACATGTAAAAAAGTTGGAATGGAATCAATAGCTGTTGAGCTTCCAGAATCTACAACTACAGAAGAGTTATTAGCAACTATTAACGATTTAAATAATAATCCAAATGTCCATGGAATTTTATTGCAACACCCAGTTCCGTCCCAAATTGATGAAAGAAAATGTTTTGATGCTATCGATATTGAAAAAGATGTGGACGGAGTAACTTGTTTAGGTTTCGGAAATATGTCGATGGGAATTGATGCTTATGGCTCATGCACACCAGCTGGAATTATAAGATTAATCAAGCATTATAAACTTGAAGTTCAGGGTTTAAATGCTGTTGTTGTAGGAAGAAGTCCTATCTTAGGTAAGCCAATGGCGATGATGCTGCTAAATTTAAATGCGACTGTAACAATATGCCATTCAAGAACACAAAATATCGAAACCATAATTAAAAATGCAGACCTCATTGTTGGAGCAGTAGGAATACCTAAATTTATTAAGACAGATTGGATTAAAAAAGGTGCTATAGTAATTGATGCAGGTTTTCATCCTGAAAAATGTGGTGATATTGATTTAGATCATATGGATGAGATATCTTCTGCTTACACTCCAGTTCCTGGTGGAGTTGGCCCAATGACTATTAATACATTAATACTACATACTATGCAGTCTGCAAAAAAATTATTGACTAACTAGTTACTCTTTCACTTCTTCTGTTTCTTCAGAAGTATCTGTGTCTAATTCTCCTTCTATGACCTCACCTTCATCTTCATTGCTGGCATCATCATTTTCTTTGAAAGGAAATGGTTTATCTTCAGTTTGAAATAACAAAAATGCTAAAGAATCATGAAAAAACTCTAAAAGATGAGAATTAAAATTTGCTATTGATGCATTTGGTTTTGAAGTAAATAAATAAAACATAAATTGAACTATAGCTAATCCAATGCAAATGGTAATTACAAAATTAATTACAAAACCATAAAGAATCATGAATAAGAATCTTATCCACTTGCTTCCTTTTAAAATTTCTTCCTTATCTATTTCTATTTGAGTCATAATTTTTATCCTAGTAAGTAAATTCTACATCAACTTCATGTGGATTATTCACAAGATCTTCAATAAATATTTTTGATGATGCCTCATTAAAGACAATATTATATAAAGAATCTACTAATGGCATGCTTATATTCAAGCTAGCAGATTCTGTTTTTATAACCTCTAAGGTTCTTATTCCTTCAGCAACTTGGCCAACTTTTAATTTTGCTTCATCTAGCTTTAAGCCATTTCCTAAATACATGCCAAGTTGAAAATTTCTAGATAAATTAGAGGTGCAGGTTGCTACCAAATCACCCATCCCAGCAAGTCCAAGAAAAGTTATAGGATTAGCTCCCTTTGCTACTGCAAATCTGCTCATTTCAGCCATGCTTCTTGTAAGAATCAATCCAACAGCATTTTCACCAACTTTCAAAGATTCAGCAATACCACAAATAATTGCATATATGTTTTTAAGTGCTCCTGCTAGCTCAACACCTTGAATGTCATCTGATGAATATATCTTAAATGTTTCTGATGAGAGTGTTTCTTTTATATCATTAATTAATAACTCATCACTACTTGCTATTACTGTTCCAGTTACTTTTTCTTCAGCAATCTCTTTAGCAAGATTTGGACCACTTAATACTCCAACACTATTATTTGCAGAATTCATGTTTATTTTAATGATGTCGGACATTGACCTAAATGGATCTAATTTAATTCCTTTGGTGCAAGAAATAATATGTGCTCCCTCTTCTACTATGGGTGCAATTCTCTTTACTATATTTTCAAATATTAAACTTGGTGTCGCTATAAGAACTATATTTGCATCCTTGACCACTGACTCTAACTTTTCTGAAGCCTCAATATTCGATGATAACTGTAGCTCAGGATGATATGTAGTATTTGCTCCTTCAGAATTAATTCTTAAAGCCTGATCTGAATCTCTAACCCATAATGAAACATCATAACCATTAGATGCTGCTATATTTGCCAGAACAGTTCCAAAGCTACCACCACCTAAAACTGCAATTTTTTTTATTCCACTCATAGCTATGATAGATACTTATCTAACTGCCTCAAATATTTTGATGGATCTTGAGGCGATCCACCTTCAGCTATGACAGCATAGTCATAAAGAAAGTCTACAAATGAATTAAACTGCTTACCCTTCATATCTTTAAGCTTTTTAACTAATTTGTGTTTCATGTTAATTTCAAAAATTGGATTAGATGATCCTAATGTTTGACCAGAGGCTTCAAGTATCTTTCTTAACTGAGCTCCAGGCTCATGCTTAGGCAAGACAATGCAGGAAGCAGAATCTGTTAAACGTTTGCTAATTATTACATCTGAAACTTTATCATCTAAGTGCTTATGGATTTTAGAGATAATTTCCTGATCTCCTTCGGAAACTTTTTTTGTCTCTTCATCATCAGCAATATCTTCTTTGGCTACATTAATAAGCTCTTTGCCTTGGTACTCCATTAATCCAGCCATAACCCACTCATCAATTCTGTCTGTTAAGAGGAGAACTTCTATTCCTTTGGATTTTAAGCCTTCAATATGTGGTGAATTAGCCGCTGCTTCATATGTATCTGCTACGCAGTAATATATCTTATCCTGGTCATCGCCCATTCGTTCTAAATAATCATCAAGAGTTTGATCACAATCTTTGCTATTTGCATATGTTGAAGCAAATAACAATAAACTTGCTATCGTATCCTTATTTTCTCTATCTTCTGCTGGTCCCTCTTTTAAAACTAATCCATATTCGTCCCAAAAGTTCTTATATTTATCAAAAGATTCTTTTTTAAGCGCCTTAAGAGAATCCAACATTCTTTTTGTTACCGCTTTTTTTATAGTATCCACAAGATGATGCTCTTGAAGAATTTCTCGAGAAACATTTAATGGCAAATCATTTGTATCGATAATACCTCTTACAAATCTTAAATATAGTGGCAAAAAGTTAGAGGCATCATCCATAATAAATACCCTCTGGATGTAAAGTTTTACACCCCTTGGGGATTCACGGTTCCAAAGATCAAAAGGTGGCTTTGAAGGTATGTATAACAAATTTGTATACTCGTTTTTACCTTCAACTTTATTGTGAGCCCAAAGCAAAGGGTCTTCCTGGTCATAAGTAATAAATTTATAGAATTCTTTATACTCTTCATCTTTGATTGATCTTTTAGACTTTAGCCATAGAGCATCAGCATCATTTATTCTTTTTGATTCAGCATCTTCGCCAATTAAATTTAAGGGGAAATTAATATACTGTGAATACTTCTCAAGCAAAAATCTGATTCTCCCTTCTTCAGCAAACTCTGTATTATCGTCATTTAAATAAATAACAATATCAGTACCATTTGAATCTTTTGTAACTTCAGAAAGTTTATATTTTTCTTCACCAGAACTTTCCCACATGATAGCTGAGTCAGATTTTTCGAATACAGATTTGGAAATAACTTGAACTTTATCGGCAACCATAAACACTGAATAAAAACCAACACCAAACTGACCAATTAAATTAGAGTCTTTTTTCTTATCACCTGTAATGTTTTCTAGAAAAGATGCTGTACCTGATCTTGCAATTGTTCCAATATTTGAAACTATTTCATCTTCATTCATTCCTATACCATTATCAGAAATAATAATCTTCTTCTCTTCTTTAAGCACTTGAACGTCAATCTTTAGATCCTTGGTATATTTAGCAATAGATTTATCCTCTACAGATTTAAATCTAAGTTTATCTATTGCATCTGATGCATTTGATACAAGCTCCCTAATAAAAATTTCTTTATTAGAATAAAGGGAATGAATCATCAGCTTTAAAAGCTGCTTTGTTTCTGTCTGAAATGATTTAGTTTTTGATTTTGCCATTTTAATCCTCTCTAATGTTCTTTAAATAATATTTAATAAAGAAAATTCAAGTGTTAATTGGGTTTATAGATATGTGACTCTTACTATTTGAACTACAGAGACTATAAAAATTACAAGGGTATTAAATACACTTAAATTATGAAAAAACTTAAATAATCTTTCCCAACCTCTATCTCTAGCTATATTAGTTAAAGGTATGATGACATATCCAATAAATGCAAAAGCAACAGCGGTAAGAGCAAAATAAACATCAATATTTTTAAAGAAAAGATAGCTAATTAGTAAGGCAACCAATGCAATTAGTAATATTAAGAGATAATACCTCGGAAAGATTTTTCTTAAGAAGTTAGATGCGTTTTGATTATCTAAAACCTTAAAGACCACTGGAGCAGTTAGGAGTACTTGAGCAAATATTATGCCTAATACCAATGAGTAACATAATATTAAAAGACTTAAAATAACTATATTCATAATTAAGTGGCGGTCCGACGGGGAATCGAACCCCGAACGCCGCCGTGACAGGGCGGAATTATAACCGTTTAACTACCGGACCACTAAATAACAGTCGAATAATATATTTAAAAAATAATAATTCAACTATCAATTATTGGTGGGTGATGACAGGATCGAACTGCCGACCCTCTCGGTGTAAACGAGATGCTCTACCAAACTGAGCTAATCACCCACTCACATAGCTAAAGTTTAATAAAAAGAATTTAACTATTTCGCAATTATAAGAATTGCTTAGGACATTACAAGCATTTTATTTAGGCAATATGAGAAAAGAAATTTACTGAGTAAATAAATAAAAAATTTATAAGGAAGTTATGAGAGCTATTTCTTTTTTTTCTTCTTTTTTATTGCTTTTTTAAGCTTATTTCCTTCTGATTTTGACATAAAGTATGCAACATCACCCCTATTCAAGTCACCTTCTAGAATATTAGCTATGGAATATTTGCTTTTAGGGTCTACAACTTCAACAGCACCAATATAAGTCTCTTCTGCACCTAATACTTCACCAGTATCTGGATCAATAAATCCTTCACCAAGTTCAACAATCTTTAAATAACATGATTTTTCAGAACTCCATTTACATTTTGATAGCGTAGAAGAGCCATAATTTAGATAGGCCTGGTTGTCTTTAACATTAATAATCTTTATTGGGAAAATATGAAGAGAAATTTTAGTTGCAATTTCATTTGCAGCTAACCTTTGAACTGTGTTTATAGGATCGGCCTCATCACCACCAATGCTTCTTCCATCAATATTTAATGCTGAGGTTACTGAAGCTTCAACCTCAACGGTTTCAGAAATTCTTATACTGCCTGAGCTAACATCAACAACGCGCAGGTCTACTGACATTACTCCATCAGATGAAGATGATTCATAATCTCCTAATGAAAACTCACTTGTTTCTATACCCAATTTTGTAATAGATCCATAAATTAGATAATCAACAGCAGAAATTCCACCTATATTTGAATTACCACTAGTAATGCCACTAGAAGACAGCGCCTGTTCACTGATTATGTCTCCTATTCTAGATCTCTCAATTAAATCAAATTTATTAGTACTAGCAATTGCTGTTTCAAGCATTGATTGAAAAGATTTTACATCTCCACCTACGCTTGATGTCATTTCTCCAATTCCAATAACAGGCTTATTAGATTGTGAATTTATTTCAGGTATTAGAATAGAAGTAAATATCACCAATATAATTTTGTATTTTTTCATCATGTGCTCCCCCTAGAGTTTTATTTATATTTTCTTACCAAGCCTTTCTCTTTGTAATGATTTATTTGCTGGAATTGTTGTATTATCAAATCGTAAAATTTCTCCACCGGCTGGCTTTTTACCATCAATAACCTTTGCCTTTGAAAAGTTTGGTAAGACCTCTATCACCTCTAATTTACTTAGAGTTGTTTCAATTGAACCAAGTGCAATACCTGTATCAGGATCAATTATAGATGACCCTTTCTGCTTTGCTAATAGAATATCGCCATTAGTTAAGATAGCATCACCATAATTAATATATGCACAACAATTTTTTAATTCATCTTGCCATGAGATTAACTTTATTGGGAATATAGATTCCGCAATAAGAGCAGCAGAGGTTTTTGCAGCAGATCTTTGGATGTCTGATAGCGGATCTGCTAACACATCAGAAATACCATATGAATCAGTATTCGTGCCTGAACCGGTTTCAAGAGAGATATCTACAGTCTCAGATTTAACAATTTCACCAGTTAGTACATCAACGACTTTAAGATCGACTCCAAAAACTGAAATTAATTTTGTTACCGATATTCCGCTCGTCTGAATTTTTTTCTTTTTTGAACCAAATTTTGTAATAGACCCATAAACAATATAATCAACAGCTCCAACTTTCATTTGTGTATCATTTTGTGAAAACTCACCTTGTAAAATTTGCTCAGATAAAATTTCATTTATCCTATTTCTTTCAATAATTTTAAATCTTTTAGTTTTTACGAGCTGTGTTTCAAGCATTGTTTCAAAATTCTGGGATTTTGAATTTTTATAATCAAGCCATGATGAACTATCCACAGAAGAAGTAATTTTAGTGATAGCAATTATTGGCAGGTTTTGAGATTGAATAGATAGACTTAATGATATAAATAAAATAAAAAATGAAATTCTAAGATGTGTCATATATAAAATGTTGAAATAATATGTAAGAAATTAACATACAATATTTGATATTTCTACTTTAAAAATTTAATGTGCTAGAAAATCACTAAAGGCACATTTTTAAGCTTACCGGTTTTGCAATCATAAATATAACCAAATATTTTTATTGAGTCTGGCACTAGTGGATGTTTTTTTAATTTTAAGATATCTTCACAAACACTTTTTTCATTATCATTAAATGTAAGCCAATCTATTTTATTTTTGGAATCCAGATTAAATTCTTTATCAATACCTGCATTAGAAAATTTTTCCAAGCCACAATCAGTATGATGAATAATAAACCATTCTTTAGTGCCCAATAATTTATAAGATATTAGCAAAGAGCGAATAGCATCATCACTAACTCTTCCCCCTGCATTTCTGATCACGTGCGCGTCTCCCTCTGATAGGCCTGCAAATTTAGCTGGATCTAGCCTTGCATCCATACATGTAAGAATCGCAAATTTTTTTATTGGTGCAGCCTGCAACTCCCCTTTTGTATTAAAGTCCTTTGCGTACTCTTCGTTTGAGATAATTACTTCTTTTAAAATTTTTGACATATTCGGTACCTTTTGGAATTATTTTACAATGCTTAATCTTGCAAGATATATACCCACAAGCGTTATGAAGACAAATATTATCTGCATTACATTTAAAACCTCAGAAAAAATGAATGCAGCTAATAAAGTTGCTGTTAAGGGTTGCATTAATAAACCTATTGAGCCGATAGATGCAGAAATCTTTCCAATGCCATAAGTAATCAGGAATTGGCCACCAAATTGACATAAAAAAGCCATAAGTAGAAGATTAATCCATTCAAAGTTAGTAGCAGGAATATAAGGTCTAGAATCAAACATCATTGTTAATGCAGAAAATAAGCAACAAAAGAATGTAGTGTAAAAAATAATGTTTAAAGATGTTTCTTTGCCTAGCTTTGAGATTATTAATAAATAAATAGCATAAAATAGCGCAGCAACCATACATAATAAATCACCAAGAACTTTTCCATTAGCATAGTTATTTGAAAAAATTATTAGGCCTATTATCCCAACATAGGTAATTAAAAATGATACCCCAAAACCCTTGGAGGGGATTTCTTTAAAAACAATGAAGGCCAAAAGAGCTACAAATATTGGTGCAGAATTTACAATAATTGTTGCATTAGCCACAGATGTGATGGTCATACTGTAATGCCATAAAACTAAGTCAGTCGTAAAAGCTAATGATGCGATCGCTGAATATAGAATGGTCTTTTTATTTTTTACCTTAAAAAATATTTTCTTATTGGCAAAATAATTAAAGCCCATTAAAAGAGGAATCGCTAAAAACATTCTCCAAAAAGCGATAGCAGCTGGAGACAAATCACTCCACTTTACAAATATAGGTGCAAAGCCAATTAGGGTCGCCCCTAATGCAAGCATAAGAAAATAATTTGTTCCCTGTAAATTCTTAATCATGAAGTTATACTTTGACTATGCAAAATGACATTGTAGAGCAGAATAAAGAAATTATCTCAGTTGGTGAGTTAAACAGGTCTGCTAAGTATCTGCTAGAAGATGCATTCGCAAATATCGCTGTAATTGGTGAAATATCAAATATGTCTCGACCTAGCTCGGGTCATATTTATTTCACGCTAAAAGATGAGGATGGTGCTATAGGTTGTGCAATGTGGCGTTCACAAGCATCTAAACTAAACTTCCGCCCTGAAGATGGTGATAAATGCATTCTTAAAGGACAGGTGAGTTTATATCCTGCAACAGGTCGTTATCAGCTCATGGTTAAATCTATTGAACAAGCTGGGTCTGGAAATTTAATGCACCAGTTCGAACAATTAAAAAAGAAACTTGACTCAGAAGGATTATTTGATTTGTCTAAGAAATTATCTATTCCTCAGTCACCCAAACATATTGGAGTAATCACCTCATCATCTACAGCAGCATTTCAAGATATTTTGAGCACAATTCAAAGAAGAGCTCCATCTGCCCAAGTTTCTTTAAGTCCAGCTGTTGTTCAAGGAGATACTGCACCAAATACAATTATCCATGCATTAAATAGGATTCTAAAATTTAATGAAAATAATCAAGATAATCCAATTGATTTAGTGCTTTTATCTAGAGGCGGTGGATCGATTGAGGACCTGTGGTGTTTTAACAATGAAAGTCTTGCACGAGAAATAGCATCATTTTCGATCCCAACTATTTCAGGTGTAGGCCATGAAATAGATTTTACAATTTGCGATTTCGTATCAGATATGAGAGCGCCAACTCCAACTGCTTCTGCAGAAATTGCTACAGAGTTTTACTTTAAAGCTATGGATAGAATTAATGAATTACATATTGATCTTAAAAGATCATTGATCAACTCATTTAAAACTCAAAAGCAAAAATTAGAATTTCTTAGAAGCAAAATTAGAAGCCCGTTAGTGATATTAAGAGAACAAAATCAAAGAATTGATAGCTATGAGTTACAGTTAAAGCAGAATATTAAAATTAGCTTCAATCAAAACAAACAGAAATTAAATCTTCTAAATATTAGATTTAAAGAAAAAAGTCCAAGTGCCTACATTCAGGAATTGAATATCAAATTAGGCAATATTAAGAATATGATACAAAAAGAAATTAAATCTTGTTTAAATCGAAATCTTATCTTCGTTCAAGAATATGAGAAAAATCTCGAAATTCTTAATCCATTATCAATACTTGATAGAGGATATTCAATTATTCAAAATCAATCTGGTAAATCAATAAAGTCTAATGCTGATGTAAAAATTGGAGAAAACTTAACTGCAAGATTAAATAAAGGATTTATAGATATAGAAGTTAAAAATAAAAAAGATGCATTATAAGGCCTTTCTATTTTTTATCTTTTTCACTTCATCTGAATTAAAAAGTCAGATAGTTGTTGATCCTGGTGAAATGGTTGCAGTCAAAATATCGACTTGTCCTGATATAAAAAATAAAGAAATATTTTTTTACACCTTTAATAATATTGAATATGCAATAATTCCTTCGCCTTTTTCAAAAAATAGTAGGGTTATAAAAAGCTACTGTATCCCAATAAAAATTAATAAAAAAGATTTTGGTGAATCTAGAATTACAATTTTAGACGTTTCTAAAGTTAATCTCAGTGAAGAAGATTCCCAAAGAGCATACAAAGAATCTCAACTGATCAAAGAGTCGTTAAATAGTTATTCAACAGATATCAAACCATCACTTAAGTTTATTAGTCCTGTTGATGGAATAATTTCGAGCAGATATGGCAAACAAAGATATATAAACGATCAACCCAGATCTCCTCACTTAGCATTAGATATAGCAGCTGCTGAAGGGACAGAAATAATAGCTCCAGCACCAGGAAAAGTAATACTTGTTGGTGATTTTTTCTATTCTGGAAATTACCTTATTCTAGATCATGGACTTGGATTACTCTCTTCTTATAGTCATATGTCAAAAATTCATGTCCAAGCTGGTGACTATCTTAAACAAAGCGATATTATTGGCGAGGTTGGTTCAACTGGAAGAGTTACCGGACCTCATTTGCACTGGTCTGTTTACTTAGAAAAGAAGAGGATAAACCCAGAATCTTTAATCGCTGAAAATTTTTTTGAAAAATTATTTAATTGAAGCAAGAATAGAGTTTAGACTATCTTTTGTTTGAGGTCTGAACAAAGACTTAACTACAACACCTTCCGGATTAATAAAAAAAGTAGCTGGGACAGCTGGAGGTGTTTCAATACCCCAAATCTCTCTAGGATGAGATATTAGCGATGGTAGTTTAAGATTAAATCTTTTGGCTACAGGCGCTAAATCTTCTGCATCTAATTCATCAAAATTAAATACATAAACGAGCACATCGTTGTTTTCTTTAGAAAATTCAAATAACTCAGGAAGCTCTTTTATGCATGGAGCACACCAGTCAGCCCAATAGTTCACTATAACCCACTGACCTTTTAATTTTTCTAATGAAGTATCTTTTCCGTTAAACACATCAATGTCATTTTTTTGACAACCAAATAATATGAAAATGCATAACAAGGGTATAATTTTAGCTTTCATGAACCACATAATAGGCTAAATTATCAATATGGAAAATAAATATTTATTAATTCTTTTTTACTCTGCTGGAGGTTCTGTTAGAAGCATTGCACACGCTATTGCTGATGGAGCAGAGCAAGAAAACTTAAGTATTAAGATAAGAACAGTGCCTAAGGTCTCATCAGTTGCTGAGCAAACTGAAGAAAGTATTCCTAAAAAAGATGAAATATATTGCACTAAAGAAGATTTAATTAATTGTTCAGGCCTTGCTTTAGGTTCTCCAACAAGATTTGGATCAATGGCTTCACCGCTTAAATACTTTCTTGATTCAACTGGAGACTTATGGGCATCAAATGCTTTAGAAGATATACCAGGAATAGCTTTTACCTCTACAGGCTCAATGCATGGTGGACAAGAGATAACACAGTTTAATTTATTAACTTATATGCTTCATCATGGGATGATTGTTTTAGGCACGCCCTACTCCATAAAAGAATTGAGTAAAACTAAATCGGGTGGAAGCCCGTATGGTCCATCTCATGTAGAAAGCTTTAATGAATCTAATAATTTAACTCCAGATGAATATGAAATTGCTAAACAGACTGGTTCAAGAATTGCAAAATTTATCAATAAATTAGATGCTAACTAACTCAAGAATAAGAACATCTATTAACTTAATATGCAGCTCTTTAATAATATTGAAACTATTTTCCTTTTTTAATAACGACATTACATTTTTCTTTTTTGTTTTTTGGTCGATTCCTTTTGGTGTTTTTATCTATATGGGAAATAAGTTATCTATTAAATCTTTTCAAGGTTTTAGTTTCATACTATTGATATATTTTTTATCAGCATCTCTTAGAGTGTTCGGTATAAAGCCCTTAATTAATGACCTTTTAGAAATCATTTTAATAGTTACTTTATTTTTAGTATGTATATTTTCTCCCCGGTCAATTAAAAATAATATGTAAAGTACGCTTTACATTATGATTTTCCTAGATTATTATCTTTCACCTTAATAGGAGATATTCATGTCAGAAAAACAATCAATTTGGTCAAAAGCAGATAGCTTTTTAACAACAACAAGAAAAATAATACTTAATTCATTAACTGCAATAATTCTAGTTATTGTTACATTTTCGTTATTAGGTGGAATAGGTTCGATGTTTAGTAGTCCTGAAGAAATTGATACAGAAGATAAAGTTCTTTGGTTTAAACCAATCGGTGTTGTTGTCGATTCAGAGGTTAATAGTTCTGGAAATTTTGATTTTAATAGCATTGTTTTAAGTGGTGATACTGTTGAGCAACATGAACTTCAAGATTTATTAGATGTATTAAACCATGCAGCTAATGATGAAAACCTTGCTGCAGTATATGTAAATGTTTCTGAATTAGGCATGTATTGGTCTTCAGCTTTTAAGATTGCTGAGGCGTTAAGGTCTGTTAGAGAAAATGGGAAAAGAGTTATAGCCTATGCAGAACAATATAATAACAACTCATACCTAATTAGCTCTCAAGCCAATGAGGTTCTTATAAATGAATATGGACAAGTTTCAGCATTTGGTTTTTCAAGAAAAAGAGAGTACATGAAAGATTTATATAAAAATCTTAAATTAAATTACAACGTCTTTACTGCTGGTGATTTTAAATCTGGACCTGAACCATACACCAGAGACTCAATGTCTGAAAATGATAAATTAGCATGGAATGAATTTGCTAATCCAATGTGGGTCAAAATGACAGATATGATGGAAGATGCTAGAAATCTAGAAAAAGGTTCTATTCAAAATTACGGAGATAATGCTTGGAAATTAAGTACTGAAAATCCAGAGATGGCAGAGGTAGCACTTGAATTAGGGTTGGTTGATATGGTAGTTACTCGAGAGGAAATAAAAGCATATATGTTTGAAGAATTTCCAAATGAAGATAATGATCAATACTCATTTCCAGACAGTATTTCAATTTATGACTATCTTTCAGATATTAAAAAAGATGAAGAAGAGAATACTAGTAAAAATAAAATAGCAGTTATTAATGTCGAGGGGGCCATAATGGAAGGTGAAGCTGCATATGGTGTCGCCGGATCAGATACCATAGTAGATAACATTCAGTCAGCTACAGAAAATAAATCTGTTAAAGCGCTTGTGTTGAGAGTTAACAGTCCTGGTGGAAGTGTTTGGGCAAGTGAATTAATTACTAACGCTTTAAATGAATTTAAAGAAACTGGCAGACCTATTGTTACATCAATGGGAGATATCGCTGCATCAGGTGGTGTTTGGGTCACTACTCTATCCGATGAAATATTTGCAGAAGAGGATACTCTAACTGGTTCTATTGGAGTTTATGGGATTATTCCCACACTAGATGGAATTTATGATTGGGCAGGAATAAAGGTTGATGGTGTCAGCTCTACTAAAGCAGGTGAATGGGATGAAAGATATGCTATGCCTGAATATGTTAAAAATGGTATTCAAGCAAGTATAGATCATACATACAATAAATTTGTGTCAAAAGTTGCTGAAAATAGAAACATGACCTACGAAGATGTTCTGCCAATTGCAGGTGGAAGGATATGGGCAGGATATAAAGCCCTAGAACTCGGCTTGGTAGATAAAATTGGCGGTCTTGATGAAGCCCTAAAATCTGCAGCAGAAAGAGCTGGTATCGAAGACTTTGCAGTCAAGAATTACAAAAAGCCAATGGATCCATTTGATGTTTTTTTAAATGAATTGCTTGAAAACATCAATATAGAAATTAATCTCGATCCAAGACTTAAGCTAATTAATTCAAAACTAGAAAAACATCTTAAATTAATTGATCCTGAAAAAAGGAATATATTGATGTATTGCTTTGAGTGCGAAGTTAAATAACTTCTTTAATTAAAGGAATCGTAATTTTTCTTTTCATTTCCATTGAGAGCTGATCTAGGCTCTCAAGGATATGAACTAAATTAGAAATGTTTCTTTGAGAGTAAGTCACTAGGTACTTTGCCTCTTTATCACCTAAATTTATTGAAGTTAATTTCGAAATATATTTAAGTGCATCAAATATGTCTTTATCATTTACAGGATGTAGTTCATAGCTTTGAATTTTTCTTATTCTTGATTCAAGGTCTGGTAATGAAAAATTTAAAGATTTTAGATCTTTTGAAGAAGTAAGAATTAATCTAGTCTCTGAAATAAGGGCTTTGTTAATTAAATTAAAAATTGCTTTTTCCCACTCTATTTTGGAAATTGCCTCTTCAATGCCATCAACACATATTAAATCGATATTTTCTAAGGATTCAAAAATCTCAACGCCATAATTCATTACCTTTTTGAGAGGAATATATAAAGATGATTTACTCACAGAGCTATAAGAATTACACATTGCTTGAAGAAGAAAAGTTTTACCAGATTCTTTAGTTCCATATATGAATAAGTCATCTAAGAAATCGCTATCTTTTAGTAGAGAAAGCAGATGAGAGTTTTCTCGGCTTGTAAAGAAGCCCTCTAATGAAGACTTATTTACCTTGTTCCATGGAAAAGTAAGTTGTTTGGGTTTATTCATTATGATACTTATTAATATCTAGCAACCAGTTTCTAGAATATACAATTAAGCTTAATAAAGTGACTATGATAATAAATATATCGAGCATTATTAATGAAAGATTAATCTCAAAAATTTGAAAAAATAATATAACCACAATATAGGCAATTTGAAGACCTGTAGTAATTTTTCCAAGAATATTGGGCAATGGGGTTTCAGACTCCATAAGTGTCATATGAACAGCAGCGCCTAATAAAATAGCAACATCTCTTCCAATAAAAATAACAAATATATAAAGAGGTATGTATGAATTAAGCCATAAGATAAAAATAGTACCCGATAAAAGCAGCTTATCTGCTATTGGGTCTAAGATAGTTCCAAGATAAGTTTGCCACCTCATCTTTCTTGCAAGAAAACCATCAAGCGCATCTGTTAAAGATGCAATCAAAAAATAACCCAGACTGATTATAAAATTACCAATAAAAATATTATTTAGAATAGGATAAACAAGCCCAATTCTTATTATGGATAATAAATTTGGAATAAAAATAAAATACTTGCTCATTTTACAAATCTTAGATTTAAACTTTTGTTAGAATTTTCAGCCATAATTTCAAAAAAAGTATTATTTTCAATAGTATTTTTAAAGGTATCAAAGTTCCCCATAACACTAATTTGGTATGAAATTGTATTATTATTTAAATTAAGTATTTCTAAATTTGAGATAGCAATAATTTTAGATAATTTATCTTTTGAGATCTCATACTCCTCATAGGAATTTATACCTTCTATGGTGACATCAAGCAATATAGTTTTAGAAGTATCAACAATCAAATTTTTATAAATTGATTGAATCTTAGATTCAATATGATTAGCAAAAGCCTTTTTAATATCTTCTAGATAATTCTCTGCAAGAATATCTTCTTTTATATCACCAGAGAAAAGCCACTGATTTAAACCCAAATTTGTTAATTTCACATCCACAAATTCATCAAAATCATATTTTGAAATTAGATGCTCTTTTGGTGATGACAAGATATCATTGTTAGATATAAATCTTTGATCATCTAGATCCAAAATAGGTAATTCTAGGAATAAACCTCTTTCATTTGAAAGTTCGGCTAAAGTTTCTATGATTAAAGAGTCTATCTCATTGTTTGATTCTTGTGAAACATAGTAAGGTTCATCAGAGCCAGACTCTATATTAATTAAAAAAAATATTACAGGTCGCGAGTATCCCACTATAGGAATTGATAACTCTTTAAACTTATTTATGACTAATTCTTGATCAAAATTAACTTCCAAATAGCTACTCATATTAATATTCTTAATTGAGTAGCTTTGAATAAAATCTTTTCTAGATGATCCAGAGTTTATTATTTTCCAGATGTTTGATGGTGATTTAGAGCCGCTAATTCTAAAAACTAAGTTATTAAAAGATTTATTAATTGAAGACTCTATCTTGCTAGAATTTTCAATAGGTACATAAATAGTAAAAAGTTCTTCAAATTCCTTCCCAAAGGAGTGATTAGAAAAGATAATAAGTATTACTAAAAAATGTTTAATAAAGTTGTTATGCATTTGACTCACATTGAGTATTCTAAATGACAAAAGAAATTATAGAAAATGATCCTTATAAGTCAGCTGGTGTTGATATTGATGCAGGAAATGATTTAGTTGAAAAAATTAAAAAGGATGTAGCCTCCTCTCACAACAAAAATGTCCTAGGAAGTATCGGGGGCTTTGCAGGCATGTATGAGCTGAGCAAAAATTATAATGAGCCTGTATTGGTCGCTTGCACAGATGGAGTTGGTACAAAGGTTGCACTAGCTCAAGAATTTAATCAAGTTGATGGTATTGGACAAGACCTTGTAGCAATGTGTGTAAATGATCTTATTGTTTGTGGCGCTAAGCCTCTTTTTTTCCTAGACTACTTTGCTTCATCAAAACTTGAAATAAATGAGGCATCGAGAATTATTAAAAGTATTGCAGATGCGTGCAAAAATTCTAATTGTGCTCTACTTGGAGGCGAAACTGCTGAAATGCCAGGTCACTATGTTGGTAAAAACTTTGACTTAGCTGGATTTTCAGTTGGATGTGTTGAAAAAGCTAATATTATCACCGGTGATAGTATAGAAGAAGGCAATGTTCTAATTGGTATTGAATCAAGCGGACCTCATTCAAATGGATTTTCTCTAATCAGAAAAATAATTAAAGAATCGTCCATGAAAGAAAATGACTTGAACAAAATAACTGAATTAGCTTTAAAACCAACTCATCTTTATCCTAATTTAATTATGCAGTTAATTAATCAATTTAAAATAAATGGGATGGCGCATATTACAGGTGGAGGGTTAACAGAAAATATACCCAGAACATTGCCAAAACATTTAGCAGTTGAAATATATTTAGATTCTTGGCAATTACCTGAAATTTTTAGATGGCTACAGGATAATGGAAATATCACGCAAGATGATATGTTAAGAATTTTTAATTGCGGCATAGGGATGGCGCTTGTAGTTAATGAAGATATTTCAGAAAATGTAAAATCAGAAATTAAAAACAATGCCTTTGAATGTTTTGATATTGGTAAAGTTATAAAAAAAGATGGTGAATCGGTAATTTATTCATAATCTATGAAAAAAATTGTTGTCTTAATTTCTGGAAGTGGCTCTAATCTTCAGGCCATCATAGATAATTGCAAATCAAAATATATTCATGCAGAAATTGTATGTGTAATTTCAAATAACCCTAAAGCCTATGGCCTTGAAAGAGCAAAATCTGCTGGTATTAAAACTCTTGTTATCGATCACAAAGAATATCAATCAAGAGATTTATTTGATAATGATCTTTATAAAGTTTTAAAAGATCAAAATGCTGATTTAATAGTGTTAGCTGGTTTCATGAGAATACTTACAGAAAAAATCACAAAAAATTTCTATGGAAAAATAATAAATATTCATCCGTCTCTGCTACCAAAATATCCAGGTCTAAATACTCATCAACAAGTTATAGATAACAAAGATATGACTCATGGCATAACAATTCACTACGTTTCATCTGAGCTCGATGGTGGACCGATAATTGCGCAAGGAGAAATTATGACATCAGAAGATGATAATATTGATAATTTAATAGAAAGAATTCATACACTTGAACATGCACTTTATCCTGAAATTATTAAATATATCTGCGATAATCAAATTAATATTTATTCAAATGAAGTTATATTTAAAAATCTATCTATAGAAAGTACCCATATATATAAAAAATATGATATTTAGGACGTTACTATTAATAATATTTACTGTAAGTCTGAGTTCTTCAGTTATACCCGAATATAAAGCCAAATATAAATTTGAACGAGACGACTTTTCTATTACTGGAATTAGAGAGCTAAAAAAATCAAATAATGATGATTTAATTTTTAAATTTAATGCAAATACTTTATTGATTGTTTCCATGAATTTTGAATCAATATTTGAAATAAAAGATTCCAAAATAATATCTAAAAATTATGAAGTCAAAATAAGGCCTAAGTCCGTTGATAGAGATCAAAAAATCTCTTATGACTATGACAATTTTAAAATAAATTCTTCTGGAAGAGACTCTTGGGTGGCTCCTCTCGATCAAGCTGCTTTTTTAACAGACCCATTGAATGCCCAAATCCAAATTAGGTTAAATTTGATTAGTGGAATGAAAAAGTTTTATATAAATGTAATAGAGATGGAGACAGGTGAAAGCCAAGAAAACTTATATGAATTAGATGGCGAGGATGTTTGTATCTTACAAGAAAAAAAATATGACTGTGTTATTCTTAAAAGATATAGGGACTCTGACGACAGAGTTACAACATACTATCTAATTCCAGAACTTGCATATATGTTTTATAAAGTAATAGATGAAAGTCCAGAAGAGTATCAAAAACTTGAATTAAAAGAGTTATTAAGTTTTGGGTAATGTAACTCCTGTTTGACCCTGATACTTACCACCTCTATCCTTATAACTTATGCTGCACTCTTCATCAGATTCAAAAAATAGCATTTGCGCTACGCCCTCTCCGGCATAAATTTTTGCAGGTAAATTTGTTGTATTAGAAAATTCAAGGGTAACATGTCCCTCCCATTCTGGTTCTAAAGGAGTAACATTAACGATGATTCCACATCTAGCATAAGTTGATTTACCAAGACAAACGGTTAAAACATTTCTTGGAATCTTAAAATACTCAACTGTCCTTGCTAATGCAAAAGAATTAGGTGGTATAACACAAATATCTGATTCAATATCGACAAAGCTTTTTTCATCAAAAGATTTAGGATCAACAATTGCTGAATGAATATTGGTAAAGACTTTAAATTCATTTGAGCATCTAACATCATAGCCATAACTAGAAACGCCATACGAAATCAACTTTTCACCATCTTTATCGAGTCTTACTTGATTCTCTGAAAACGGTTCAATCATTGATTGAGTCTTGGACATTTCTGTTATCCATTTATCTGATTTAATCGACATTTATTTCAGTTCTCCCTTGAATAGCTCTTGCTATTGTATTTCCATCAACATATTCCAATTCGCCTCCAATTGGAATCCCATAAGAAATCCTTGATACTTTAATATCCTTGATATGATCTTTAATATATATGGCAGTTGCATCACCTTCAACAGTTGAGCTGGTTGCCAATATAACCTCTTTGATATTTTCAATCTTTATCAGTTTTAAGAAATCATTGATACCCAAATCATCCGGACTAATTCCTTCGATTGGTGACAATCTACCAAGTAAAACAAAATATCTTCCTTTAAAACCCCCTGTTGATTCTATTGCTAAGACATCAGATGGATTTTCAACCACGCAAATACTATTCATATCTCTGCTAGTATCTGAACAAATCTTACAAAGATCATTGGATGTTAGCATTCTGCATCTTGAGCATCTACCAATCTCATCAATGGCTTTCTCAAGGTTTTTAGCTAGAATTCCTGCGCCATCTTTATTTTTATCTAACAAATAAAGTGCCATTCTTTGGGCAGATTTTTTTCCTACACCTGGTAGTATCGTTAAAGAATTAATTAAATCATTTAGAAGATCTTGATGCATGTTAGTTCACTGGCTTAATTGATCCATCTTTAATGTTACCATCATACTTATCAAGAAACTTCTGAATTGATGGATCTGATAAAACATCTTTTTCTGCTTTTGTCTGTCTATCAGACTCAATTTTCTTTTTATGATTTAATGGAGAATTGTTGTTGTCGCCTTGTTTTATTTCAACTTCTATTTCATAACCATAATATGCATTTAATACGGTTTGAAATTCTTTAAAAACATTTTCTGGAATATTATTTTCCTCTTCAGGCTGCACAAGTGTAATTAAAGATTCTTCAAATGATAAAAATGAAAGATTTCCAAAATAATTTCTAGCAAAAGGACTTAGAGACAACAAATCAAAGAGCTCTAGCCAGTCACTATTATTTTTTAAATTACATTTATCTTTTGAATTAACAGTTTCAGTTTTTTTATTTTCTAAATCTTTCTTTAAAGTCTTAGGGGTATCGATTTTAGGTGTTTTTAAATTTTTTTTTTCTGTATCGTTTGAAGTGTTTTTGTTATCAATTTTATGTATAGGATTAAATGCCAACATTCTTAAAATACAAACCTCTAACGCCTCTTTAGGGCTAGGATGAGCATTAAATTTTGAGTATGAGTTAATTGCAATCTCGTACAATAGCTGACAAAACTCTTCATCAATATTTGCTGCTAAATTTTTAATATCTTGATCTGGTGAATTACTTAAAACTTTTTCAATGGAGGTTTTATGTAAAATTGAAATCAAGCTTTTTAAGATTACATCATACTCTGGGGATAGCTCTTCTATTTTTGATAATGCCTCATATGCACCCACACCATCTCCATCAATAATGGCATTAACCATAGTGACTAAAAATGAGCTATCAATTGTTCCTAATAATTCCTTAACATTATTTGACTTAAGGGCGCCGCTACCATGAGCAATTGCTTGATCTAATAGAGTTAATGCATCTCTCACTGATCCCGAGGCAGCATCTGAAATTAAATCAACACTTTCTTCATCATAACTAATATTCTCTGATTTTAAGATTTTTTGTAAATGCTTTGATAGAACCGTGCCACCAACTGTTTTTAAATTCAACTGTAGACATCTCGATTGAACTGTTTTTGGAAGTTTTTCAGGATTTGTTGTAGCTAATATAAAAACTACATGTTTTGGTGGCTCTTCAAGGTTTTTTAATAATGCATTAAAACTTTCTGTTGTTAGCATATGAGCCTCATCAAGCAAATATACTTTATATCTTCCATTTGCTGGAGACTGAGGAACTGTTTGAAGCAATTCTTTCATTGCGTCTATACCCCTTTGAGATGCAGCGTCTTGTTCGTAAAAATCTAATGATCTTCCTAACTTAACTTCCTCACAATTAATACATTCATTACATGGGACAGCAACTGGTTTATCTGATGAAGTGCAGTTAAGACATTTAGCAAGAATTCTTCCAAGAGTTGTCTTCCCAACGCCTCTAGTACCTGAAAAAATGAAAGCTTGGTGAATTCTATCCTGAAGGATACTGTTTGATAATGCTTGAATTACGTGTTCTTGGCCAACAACTTCTTCAAAGCTTGATGGTCTATATTTTCTAGCTAAAACCTCGTATGACATAGCGATAAATCATAACATGAGCTAGTTAAAAACTGAGTCAATTTCTTGAAAACTAAAGCCTCTATTTTGCAAAAAAACCTTTTGTTTATTTTGTTCCTTAAAATCTTCACCTATACCCGCTTTAAATTTTTTATTAAAAGCTTTTAAAGCAGCTTCATTCCAGCCACCTTCAGCATCAATTACTTCTGATGCTGTGTTTTCATTAACACCTCTGGAGACTAATTCATATCCAATTTTTTTTGGACCAAAACCTTTTCTTTTTCTTGCAACAACATAAGACTCTGAGTAGCGATAGTCATTTAAAAGGTTTTTCTCAAGAAGACCATGTATTACTAAGTCAACTAACTCTGTAATATTAAATTTTTTAATAAGCTTATCTGATAGCTCTTTTTGCGAATGTTCTCTTCTAGATAAAATATCTAATGCTTTGTTATAAATGGCTTTATAAGCATCATCATTCATTTATTCAAAAGGAACTACCCTTGATTTACCATTCCTTTTGACAATTCTTACCCTTTGATTTTTTGAATAATTGTATGAGCTAATTTCCTGAATAATAGATATTAATCTTCCAGCATCTGTTTCAATTAGTAATTCAATACCATCTTTTTTTGTTAGATTTGAGCCTACCTTAGATCCAACTGCAGAACCAACAAGCCCTCCAACTAAAGAAGCAATATCAGATTCAGTTTCAGATTCAGTAACATTTTTTCCTGCCACTCCTCCGATAAGAGCTCCTGCTGCAGCACCAGCTTCCCTGTCGCCTTCAATCGTAACAGCTGTTATATCTTTTATAGTTCCAAGAACAACATATTGTTGTTTTTGTGCATCTGAACGTGAAACAACATCTGGCGTGTAAGAGTAATTAACACAACTTACAATGCTAAATAGTAGAAAACATGCAACTAGATTTTTATTCATTTATTTGCTCCTGTGATGGCTTGTAATAATTTAAAAGGTCTTCTGCAATTACATAAAAATTTCTATTTTTATTAAATCCAGAAAGAAGTTTAACTTTGTAGACTTTTTCATTGTATTCAGATTCAATAATTTGGATAACATCACCCTTACTCAATCTTTCAATATCTCTAGAATCAACTATGGAAAAAATATCCCAATCTCCAAACTCTCTTGCGTAGTAAGTATGGTATGCATCGCTTGGCATGTGGTACAAAACTTTGCTATCAGATGATAGTCTATTACTTCTAGCCTCAAGAACCCATTGATCCCCTTTATTGAAAACAATCTCTTTACTTGCTGAAATATCAGATATATTGATTAGTGCAGTAAAAATTAATAATTTTTTCATAATTATTAAGACAATATACACTCATTAAAGTTCTATGCAATTAGAAAAAAAATAACTAAAAATTATTGAAAAATCTTATATTAGCCATAAATAGTAATTAGAGGAGATGCCAATTGGGTCTCCAAATATAAATAAGCATGCCTTCGGGGTGCATTAATTTTAGTCGCTAAAAGGAGGACTACTATGATACTTAATTTTACAGATCCATTTTTTACAACTCGTGTATTAGGGTTTGAACCATTGTTTGATAGATTACAAAGACTTTCTGAGTCATCTGACAGATCTTCAAGCTATCCCCCATATAATATAAGAAAAGATGGCAATCATTTTGCAATTGAAATAGCTGTTGCAGGTCTTACAAAAAAAAGATATTAATATTGAGCTAGCTGATGGAGTTTTGTCAGTTAGTTATGATGGACCAGGCACTGAAGTTGTAAATGATAACAATGAGGTGGTCTATCAAGGGATTGCTCAAAGAGCTTTTAAACAGCAATTTACACTATCTAATGACGTGGTTGTCCAGGGAGCCGATCTTATTAATGGATTATTGACCATTAATCTTGAAAAGATAATACCTGATGAAAAAAAACCAAGAACTATTGAGATTAAAACTCCTAAAAGAATCTCAGGATAATAAATAACATTGCAATATAGGGATGCTTCATGCATCCCTATTTTTATCTATTAAGGTAATATAACTTAATGAAAGTCTTTAAATACTTTATATCATTACTAATTTTTTCTAGTTTTAGCTATGGAAATGCAGTAGAGACAGGTCATGCTAACGTTTCTTTGGTTAAATTTGATACAAGTCTATCTGCACAGAATGAATTATTTATTGGTATTAAGATGGATATGCAAAAAAACTGGCATACCTATTGGAAGAACCCTGGTGATTCAGGGGGACCAATAAAAGTTATATGGAATTTACCTGAAAATGTATCTATAGAAGGTCCGTTATGGCCAACTCCAGAGTTATTGCCCTATCCCCCGTTGATGACATATGGGTATAAAGATTTTGTAATTTTTCCCTATAGAGTTTCATATACAGATATTGATAATTTAAGTTTCGTTGGAGCTGATATAGATTTTTTAATATGTGATGATGTTTGTGTACCTGAAAAGGCTAATATCAAAACTTCTTTTAATAAACTTCAGCCAAGTGAAAGATTTGAAGAGTGGCTTTTAAAAGTACCTGATATCACTTTACCTATTTTAGGAAGTCAAACAAATGAATTTCTTGAAATAAGATTTTCGTATAACGATCAGATAAGAAGTATTTACTTTTTTTCAGATAACCAGAATTTAATTTTACATTCTGGTAAGCAAGTTTTAATAAAGGAAGAAAATAACTGGCTATTAAAAATTCCATTACAATCTGAAGGTTTGAAAATCTCTTCCACGGAAGGAGTATTAAAGATTAATGATGAGTCATATCTTATTAAATCAGATGTGACAAAAAGTTTAGGTGAAGAATTAAGCATGTCCATTCTTCAAGCAATTATTTTTGCGTTTATTGGAGGCATTATATTAAATCTAATGCCCTGCGTATTCCCTATTATTTCCTTAAAAATACTAAGCTTTGTTTCCATGGGAGGAAGTTCTAAGAGCAAAATAAGAACTCACTCTCTTCTCTTCTGCTTAGGAGTAATTATTTCCTTCTTATTAATTGCTATATCACTTTTAGCACTTAAGAGTGCAGGAAATTCTGTTGGATGGGGCTTTCAACTTCAATCGCCTGTGATTGTAGGATTTTTATCGATTTTAATGTTTATTATTGGGCTTATTTTGTTGATGAATATTGATATAGGCACCTCTATGACAAAACTTGGAAAGATTGGTATGAATGAAACATCTTATTCAAGCTCTTTTCTTACTGGTATTTTGGCAGTTGTTGTCGCTTCACCATGTACAGCACCATTCATGGGTGCTGCAATTGGATATGCCTTGATACAACCATCATTTGTAACATTACCAGTATTTATCTCACTTGGTATGGGTTTTGCTTTCCCATACTTATTACTCTCTTACAAACCAGAACTCATAGAAGCCCTTCCTAGTTCTGGAACATGGATGGTTAAATTGAAAGAATTTTTTGCTTTCCCAATGTTTGCAACAGCTTTATGGTTGCTATGGGTATTTAGCATACAAACTTCGACTGATGCACTTATCGAGCTTTTATTAGTTCTATTATTAATTAGTCTGCTTATGTGGCTTATTGCCAATACTACAAAAAAAATTATAAAAATAATTTTATTATTACTGCTAGGTTCTTTGTTCATAGTTCAACTTAAAAACCTAACTAATGTAAAAGTCGATATTAACAATAATCAAGAAAATAAAAATGTATTAATTTGGACTAAAGATATAGAAAATGAGCTTAGATCTGAAAGTAAAGCTTACCTTATAAACTATACTGCAGCTTGGTGTATTACTTGCCAGGCTAACGATAAAGTTGCTCTATCTAGACCAAATGTAAAAAAATTTCTAAAGGAAAATAATATTGAATATATTGTTGCTGACTGGACAAACAAAAATAAAGATATCCTAGATGCTCTAAATATGTATGGTCGAAGTGGGGTGCCTTTGTATGTTTATTGGAAGCCCGGGATGCAAAAGTCTGAAATTCTTCCTGCTATTCTCTCAGAAACAATTGTTTTAGATGCTCTAAAATAATTAAAAATTAAATAGATATATTTTTTTATAAATTTACAAAAAATCACTATAATTAATAATATTAATACTTCATTGAGAGAATCTTATGAGTGCTAGTCCGTTTATATTGTTTGGAAATATTCATATCATCACTATGATGAGCATTCTAGCTGTCTCTATATTTTTACCATTAATTTATAAAAATAAATCTGATTTACAAAAATCTGT
Organism: uncultured SAR86 cluster bacterium; assembly: GCA_902556355.1. GTDB lineage: Bacteria > Pseudomonadota > Gammaproteobacteria > Magnimaribacterales > D2472 > SCGC-AAA076-P13. Next base: position 27,656 of record CACDVW010000005.1, on the reverse strand, counting down.
AATGACAAAAATTATTGCCTTTACCTTAATAGCCCATGTTGTTATTTCTCCATATAAAGATTTATTCATACTTGAAAATCCATACAATTGGAGAGAAGTTTTGCCATTTCATATGTGTGATTTTAGTGAGATATTTTTAGCATGGTTCTTATTAGGTGGTCCTAAAATCTTGTATAAATGTGCATTCTTCTGGGGTATAGGTGGAGCAACTATGGCAATATTAACTCCTGATATTTCCCATCATAATTTAGATTATGCATTTTTTATGATTGGTCATGGAATGATTGTGATTGGAGTAATGTATGCAACTGTTGCTCTCAATAATAGACCCTATGCTAGGGACATACTGACTGTAGCATTTATTACAGCATGCATATTATTACCAATAATCTACATAATAAATTTAATATTAGGTGAGCCGGCAAACTTCTGGTACTTAATGGCAAAGCCGGCTGGTGCTAGTCCAATGGATGCTTTTCCTGAGCCACCCTTGCATCTGTTGGTATTAATACCTCTTGCTATCGCAATGTTCTTCTTGGTTTACTCTCCATATTTTATTAAAGATCGTTTACAAAAATAGATAACAGTTTTTTGCTATATTTTAGTAAATACGATATAAATTAAGATTAATTTACTGCAAATTTAAAAATGGAAAATTTTATTGAGCTTCTTTCAGAGGTATGGAATAGAGGTTTTTTAGGTATCAACCTAGGAGCAATAATTTCATCCTTAATAGTAATATTAATATCATTGCTTTTTAGAGGATTTATTATTTCAGTAATGATAAATTCTTTGAGTCGTCTTGCAGAAAAAACAGAATCAAAAATCGATGACGAAATCCTCAATGCTTTAAAAAAACCTATTGGCTTAATCCCAATAACGATGGCATTGTATATATGTACTTTGATATTACCTATTGGTGGCTTAGTTGGTGATATTGCAACTAACATAGTTAAAGCTTTTGTAGTATTTACTATATTTAGTGCTCTTTCTAATAGTGTAAAACCAATATTTGAAGCATTGTCTACTAGCTCTTGGCTAACTGCTTCAATGCAGATGTGGCTTGAAAGAGCCTCTAGATTTATAGTTTGGGTCATTGGTGTAGCAATAATTTTAGATATTTTTGGTATTAAAATTGGTCCACTAGTTGCAGGCCTTGGTCTTTTCTCAGTTGCAGTAGCATTAGGAGCACAGGATTTCTTCAAAAACCTAATTGCAGGTATTTTGGTTATTGGTGAGCATAGATTTCAGCCAGGAGACAGGATAGAGGTTGAAGGACAGTTACATGGAATAGTTGAAACAATTGGTTTCAGATCAACAGTCATTAGAACTTTTGATACAGCTCCAATGACTATTCCAAATAAAGACCTTTCTGATGTAAAGCTTATTAATCATGGTGAAATGACCAATAGAAGAATTAATTGGAGAATTAATCTCATTTATTCAACTTCTATTGAACAATTAGAGGCAATAAGATCTGATATAAAGAAATATATTAAAGAAAGTAATGACTTCATAAATAATGATGAAATTGAGCATGTTGTTCGAGTTGTTGAGTTAGGCGCAAGCTCAATAGATGTGATGATAGTAGCTTACTGTGAACCAGTTGGTTTTGTAGATTTTAACCTTATAAAAGAAAATTTAGTTTTTAACATAATGAAAATTGTTAAAATAAATGGCTCTGAATTCGCATATCCATCATCATCAGTATATGTTGAGAGTATGCCTAAGTAATTAAATTACTTTAGAAAAATGAGTGATCAATATCTGCTTTCTATCACCATTATTAGCCTTCTTGGAATGTTTATATGGAGTAAGTTTAGATATGATGCTCTAGCTGCAGGCGCTCTGGTTATACTCATAATTCTAGGAGTAATACCTGCTAACCAAGCTTTTGATGGATTTGCCCACCCCGCTGTTATAACTGTTGCTCTTGTATTAATCATTAGCCAAGGGTTGAAGAATTCTGGTCTAACTGGACTGGTCGGTAAATTAATTGGCGGCAGATCATTTACAAAATTTCAATTTTTAATATGCCTTCTTTTTATTGCAGCGGTTTTATCTTCTTTTATAAACAATATTGGTGCCCTTGCCATTCTCTTACCAATTACTTTAAACATATGTCAAAAAATGAATTGGCATCCTTCAAGATTTTTAATGCCTTTAGCTTTTGCATGCATCTTGGGCGGTATGAATACTACAATTGGCACACCTCCAAATATCATTATTTCTGAATATAAGTCGACTATATCTGATTCAGGGTTTAATTTTTTTGATTTTTCCTATGTTGGCCTCTCAGTAACAATATTAAGTATTCTCTTTATTGCTGTTATTGGTAATAAATTTATTCAGTTAAGGGATGACTCTGCTTCAGGCTCATCATTAATTGATTTAAAAGGATATTTATTCGAAGTAGAAGTAAATGAATCTAGCTCTGCAATTGGCATGACATTATCAGCGTTTAAAAAAGAAGCCGGAGAAGATACTGAGGTAATTGGAATAGTTAATGAAAATGGCGGTGTTAAGAAGGTTAAAAATAATTTAAGAATTAAAGCTGGACAAATTTTAGTTATCAAGACACCCCCTGATGACATATCTTCTATATTAAGTGTTTTTGATTTTTCTATACCTAAGGAACTTCATTCTTTTGATGATGATGATTTAGAAGAAATAGAGGCTATGATTACACCTGGTTCTAGGCTTATAGGTAGAAAATATGATTTCTTCTTAAAATTAGCATATGAAGAATTGAACCTTTTGGGTCTATGGAGAAAAGGCGCTAGATATAGAACAAGACTAACAAGAGAGACTTTTAAAGCTGGAGACGTGTTATTACTTGGTATTAGAGACTTAGATGAAGAAGATGTTACAAATAAAATTAAACATTTAGGTTTAATGCCTTTAATGCAAAGAGAGCTTCAAACAATTCCAAGTAGAAGCCGACTTTTGAAAGGAATTATATTTTTTTTAATATCGATAATTTTAGTTACCTTCAATATACTTCCAACAGCAGCTGCATTCTTATTATGCGTTCTAGGTTTTGCAAGAATTAGAATTATCGATAGCAATTTTTATAGGGAAGTAGATTGGCCTATTATTATTATGTTGGCTGCAATGATTCCAATTGGCACCGCTCTTCAAACCACAGGGTTGAGTGAAGTCATTTCCTCAAATATTTCAAATATTGCAGCAGATATGAGCCTCTTCTGGTTACTCTTTTTAATATTAATAATCACAATGGCTACTACTGATATTATTAACAATGCGGCAACAGCTGTGATTATGGCTCCAATATCTGCTGGCATAGGAATGCAACTTGGTTATGATATTGAACCATTTTTAATGGTTGTTGCAGTTGGTGCTAGTTGCGCTTTTCTGACCCCAATTGGCCATCAATGTAACACTGTTGTTATGGGTCCTGGTAATTATAAATTTACTGATTATTGGAGGCTTGGTTTACCACTAGATATCTTAATTATTACTGTATCGATTCCAATGATTTTATTTGTTTGGACATAGCTTTATGGAAGATCACTTTAAAAGACCTAATAAATTGACAGGCATGCCATATGAATCAGGTTTTGAAGATGAAGACGGAAGATTCTTTGTGAAGTATCATAGTAAACAAGGTAATGACGGCTATTACTTTGAAGAATGGGCAAGAGATAAAGAAACCTATCTAAAGAAAATTAATAAATCTTAATTAGAAATATCCTCAAGATAACAATTACAACTTAAATTTTGTATTGCTGCAATGAAGTCCCCATACCTTGGATAAAACTCTTTTGATTCACCCTCTTTGTCTGTAAATGGTGTAATAACATTGGTCCCAGACTCAATGACGCCATTTTCAATTAACCTTCTTCCAACCTTAATTGCATTATCAACTCCAGCCCATTTTAAGTAACTCATGGGCCCCCACTTCTGGACATCGCCTGAGTCTTGTTGATTATATTTTGTGATTCTTGTGACAATAATGTCATTTTCTCTATCAACAAATGTATATTGACCAAACTTGCCACTAGTATTAAAAATTTTAAAGTCATCCTCATAGGCCGATACCCACCAATGCAAGGAGTATCCTCTGTTAAATCTAGTAAATCTCTCTGTTGTTGTATCCCAGACAACCTGAAATGTTTCATCAACAAAGTTTTTTGAAATGATTTGCTCATCATTCCAGATTCCGTTTCTAGCAAACAGTAACCCAAATTTAGAATAATCTCGTGCTGACATATCTACGCAGCAATATGTCATCACATTACCCTTTTCATCTTTCCATAATTTATAGTCTGTTATTTCAAGCGGTTCTAAGATTCTTTCTTCAAAAAGAATATCAGCTTTCTTTCCAGTTGCTTGATATAAAATATCACCTAAAAGCATTGAATTAACATTATTATATTCAAACTTTATTCCTGCTTCTTTTTCAACACCTACTGTTTTTGCATAAGCAAGATGATCATCTTGAAAAAACATTTTTTCATGTTCATGACTTGGGAAATCTAGACCGCTAGACATGTCTAATAAATCTCTTATGGTGATTTCTGATCTCTCATCATTGAAATACTCAAGATAATTTAAAACCTTATCATCTAAAGTACCTATTTCACCCCTATCAATTGAGATACCAATTAGTGCAGCATAATAACTTTTTGCCATAGACCACGATGTTCCGTGTGAATCTGAGTCATAGCCAGGAGCATATTTTTCTCCAATAATCTTTCCATTCTTGATAACTACAACACCAAGGGTTGAGTTATCAGTAAATGCTATATCAATTAAAGTTTCCACATTTTTTGTTTCAATGCCCTGACTTTCAGCAGAAACAATCTCCCACGAAGATCCAGGATAATACTTATCAGCTGAATGTATAAAAATAGAAAAAAATAAGAATATTGGTAGATAAAAGATACTAAAAGTTTTGTTTTGCATAAGAAATTCCCCGTTAAATATGATGATATATGCATCTTTAGGATATTCAATATAATTTTCTAAAATATCTTATCATTTTTATTGATATCATATTATAAATATATATAATGATGTTGATTTAACAGTACCTAGGAGTATAAATTGAATACACAAGTAAGAAATGCAACACCTGAAGAAGCAATAGAATGGAGTCAAAACGACTACTTTCTTAGCATGAAGTTTGACCCCTTGGTATTGTTTGTTGTTATACCAGCCATAATACAGATTGTAGTACTAGCTTTCATGCTTGTATCAATGAGTGTTACTCGCATATTTTTTGAATAAAGTAATAAAACTATTAATTGGTGTCGGCTCTAGTGAGCCAACATTCTTACCATCTCCATTAAAAATTTTATTACTTTCTATAATTTTAGGTTTTATCTTTTTATCAATCGTTACAACTTTAATCATTATTACTGGAACAATAATATGAATATAAAAAATTTCTTAATACCACTCATACTTTCATTTAACTTATTTACCTATGCCGAAAATTATGAGGTTAAGATGTTAAATCAAGGATCTGAGGGTTATATGGTATTTGAACCCTCTGTTCTTAAAATAAACAAAGGAGACTCTGTTACATTTGTTGCAACTGATGCAGCGCATAACTCTGCATCTATTGAAGGAATGATTCCTCCAGGTGCCTCCACTTGGAACGGCAACCTTAGTCAAGATATCACTGTAACTTTTGATGTTGAGGGTCTATATGGTTATCAATGTACTCCGCATGCAATGATGGCAATGGTAGGTGTTATTGAAGTTGGTAAAAATAAAAGCAATCTTGAGTCAGTTAAAGCGACTGCGCAAAAAATCAAGGCAACCTTTGTAATGAATAAAGATAGGTTTGATAGCTATTTATCTCAATTATAAATACTGGTAGACCCGAATGGACTCGAACCATCGACCTCCGCAATGTCAATGCGGCGCTCTAACCAAAACTGAGCTACGGGTCTAAAAAAGAAAACATTATACAGAAATTTTATACATTGGTAACAATCATAAATATGTATCAAACATATACATATAACCAAGATACGATAAGCTAAAAAACTAATATAAATATTATTGATAATTAATTATAAATATATAAAATACGTGATGTCAGCACTCCTCTCCCCCTATTAGAATTGCTGATATCTCAAATGGAGGACTTCGGTCCTCCATTTAATTTTTAAGAAACCTTCATTGATTCAACTTTTTCCTTCGTGGCTAGCAATATATTTTGATCTTCTTTTTCAGATCTTTCATCTAATAATTTTTCAATCTGAATCAATGTTTTTTCTACGGAGCCCCAAGGGCCCTCATCAGTATTTCTCTGTAAAATAAGGTCTTGATATCTTTTTTGGATATCATCAGGTATATCTGTTGAGAATTGATTGCATATTATTCTTTCAGCAAATAGTCTAAGCCTCTCGTCTTCAAAATTTCTTGAAATTTTTATTAAGTGAGCTGGATCTGAACTAAGGTGAAATTCTTGCATTAGGTCTTTATCTTTATATGAAGGGAATCCACCAGAATATATAGTTCCCTCAATATATTCAGACTCTGGAAAGTCCATTAACCTATCTTCCATTGCTTGGGAAACTTTTTGTTGAAAATCTTTATCTGCTTTAATAATATCAGCACGTCTTTGCAGCTCAGAAAATTCAATATCAAAAGCATCTGAATTTTTTAATAACTTGTTAGAGCAAACTGGAATTGTTTTATTAATTTTATATTTTTTTAATGGTCCGTCTCTTCCTTTCGACTGAACTAATTTATTTATTTCAGCATAGTCTAAGTCTAATATATCATCAGGATCATAGCTTAAATCAAAGAAAACTATTTCATTCGGCCTGCTTGCATCACTTCCACAAAGGACAACCGGATACCTAAAAGTATGTCTTCTATGAATTTCGCCAAGAGCTAAGAATTCATCAGCATATAAGAGATCTTTTATGCCATGCTTTGTGGCTGTATCTATAAAAGATTGGAATAGTTCAGGCAGTTTTTGCTGAATGATTAGGCATAGTTCAATCATCAAGTTACAATCAGCAATAGCATCATGAGCATCACCTGCATCAATTCCATGTTCTTTAGCTAAATGTTCTAATTTATAACTGATTCCAGGTCCACCTTCAAAAAGAGGAATTGAAATTTCTTCAGAAAAAAATGCAGCGATATTATGCATCATGAGCATCAAATCAAGTCGTCCATTTCCATTTGTATTAGTAGTGTATGGCTCTAAAAGATTCCAAAAAAATTGTCTTCTAATTAATTCTTCATCAAATGCATGACCATTGTAAGTAATAAAAACTGAGGGATTTTGGGCAGACCATTGTTTCCACTGCCTTTGTATATCTTTCATCATTTGATAATGTGAAATATTTGAATTAAAAAGATCTACTTTTTTATTTGTAAGCATGGCCATGGGTTGCGGGATTACCCATGGAAGTGGAGCACAGCCTATATTTTGTTCATCAATAGTTTTTAGATTTCTATCTGTTAAAACTGAACCACATTGCAATATTTGACTGAAATCTTTTTGAATTCCAGTCGTCTCAGTATCGTAAAAAATTAAATTACTGAATGACAATTATCTAACTATGTATTTACCAAGTTCTAGTCTTGCAACAGCTCTTCTGTGAACTTCATCTGGGCCATCTGCAAGTCTTAAAGTTCTTATATGCGCATACATTGAAGCTAATGGAGTTAATTGAGATACACCCTCTCCTCCATGCATTTGAATGGCTCTATCAATAATTTTTAAGACTACATTAGGAGCAAAAACCTTTATTTGAGCAATTTCACTTGCAGCTATTTTATTTCCAACAGTATCCATTTTATGAGCTGCATCAAGCGTTAAGAGTCTTGCTGCATTGAGCTCTATTCTTGATTCTGCAATATAGTCAAAATTTGCTCCAAGATTAGCAATATTTTTACCAAAAGGCATTTTAGTAGGATCTATACCTCTCTTACACATAAGCTCAATAGCTTTTTCACCAACACCTATGGTTCTCATGCAATGATGGATTCTTCCAGGGCCAAGGCGTCCTTGAGCTATTTCAAAGCCTCTGCCTTCTCCTAACAAAAGATTATCTTTTGGAATTCTTACATTATTAAATTTAATATGAGCATGTCCATGAGGTGCATCATCATACCCAAATACATGCATCATTTTTTGAATTTCAATACCTTCTGATTCCATAGGTACCAGCATCATGGAATGTCTTTGATGTTTTGCAGCATCAGGATTTGTAACGGCCATAAAAATAAGAATCTTACATCTAGGATCACCAGCTCCTGAAGTCCACCATTTTTCACCATTAATTACATACTCATCTCCATCTAAAACAGCAGTAGCCTGCATATTCGTTGCATCAGATGACCCAACCCCTGGCTCAGTCATTGCAAATGCAGATCTAATTTCACCATCAAGCAATGGTTGCAACCACTCTTTTTGGTGTGTTTCATTACCGTATCGTGCGATTACTTCCATGTTTCCTGTATCTGGTGCAGCACAGTTCATTGCTTCTGATGCAATGTGGCATGTTCCCATAACTTCAGCTAAATGTGCATACTCATAATTTGTTAAACCAGCACCAAATTCACTTTCTGGTAAAAAAAGATTCCATAACCCCTTAGATTTAGCTTTATCCTTTAATTCGTTAATAACTTTTGGATATGAGTTCCATCTATTTTCACCTTCTTCTATTTGGTCATGAAAAGTATGTTCTGATGGAATACAGTCTTGTTCAATAAAATCTTTAACTCTTGCAATAAGATCTTGAGCCTCTGGTCTAAGTTCAGGTAACATTTAAATTTAACTCCCTATATACACTAATATTTGGTAACATTATAAGTGTGATGAATAATACAAATTCTTTGTATCTCTATAATAGCTTTATGTACAAATCAAAGCTAGTTGCACTTACGCATAACAATTGTCCAAAATAATACTATGAAGATAAGCTCTTTTGATTTAAACCTTTTTGTAATTCTAAATGCCATATACACCGAAGGCAGTTTAACTAAGGCTGCAGAAGTTGTAGGAATTACTCAACCAGCAGTAAGTAATGCTCTATCTCGTTTGCGTGAAAGATTTAATGACGATCTTTTTGTAAGAACTGGATCAGGAATGGTTCCAACACAAAAAACTGAAAATATTATTAAAGATATTCAAAATGCTTTAACGCTAATGCAACATAGTGTAAATGAGCCAGACACATTTGATGAAAAAACCACTACAAGGACTTTTAAGTTATCACTAGGTGATATCTCAGAAGGAAGAGTGCTGCCATACATCATGAAAGAAATAGATAAAAATGCTAAAAATATATCTGTTGGTAGTTATGCATATAAAAGAAGTGATCAAGTTCATGCTTTGGCAACAAATAATTTAGATTTTGTTGTTGATCCTGTAATTCCAGCTTCAGATGAAATAAATTCTTTTAAAGTTTTTGAGGACGATTTTGTTGCTATTCATAGAGAAGGACATCCTATTTCAGAAATAGAAAATCCAGGTATTGATGACATACTTGCTCAAGACCACCTTCATGTTTCAAGCAGAAAAAGAGGGTTACATCTTATTGATGTTGAGCTAGATAAAATTGGATACAGAAGAAATGTTGCCCTCAGATGTCAACATTTTCTTATTGCTCCAACTATTATTAAATCAACTGACATGTTACTTTTTGCAACAAGAAGTTTTGCAAAAGCACATAACCTTCCGTTTCTAGAAATACCTGCTGAAATACCATCAATGGAATATTTCTTAATATGGCATAAAAGTGATGAAGGTGATGGCGGTCATATTTGGATGAAAGAACTAATTATTAATGCGTTCATTGAGGCTAAAAAATAATTTCTTTACCCTAATACGTGACCTGCTGTCTTTACAAGACCTCCATCTGAAGCAATAGTCTCGCCCACAACATATGCACCTGCTCTTGAGCATAAGAATATAGTTAACCCTGCAATATCTTCAGGGCTTCCAGTTCTTTTTCTTGGATTATGTTTCTCTATTTCAGAATAATCAGAGTTAACTGCTGAACCCAGCATAGCACTAGGGTATGGGCCTGGCGCTATTGCATTTACAACAATATTTTCTGAAACAAGTTGAGCAGCAAGGTGCCTTGTTAAATGATGAACTGCAGCTTTTGATGTGCTGTATGAAAAAGTTGGGAATCCAGGAACATTTAACCCATCAATCGATCCTATATTTATTACTCTAGATGGATCTTCAAGTGTAGCTTTTTTTGCAAGCAATGGTTTCATTTTCTGTGTTAAGAAAAAAAGGCTTTTTACATTTAGGTCCATAACTTTGTCCCATCCAGCTTCTGAAAAACTTTCAAATGGCTCTCCCCATGCTGCGCCTGCGTTATTTATAAGATAATCAATACCATCTTCTTTATCTGCAATCATATTTGTAAATGAATCAATGCCATCTGAAGTGCTTAGATCGCATGGAAATGGAATACATTCTCCACCATAAAGTTCTGAGAGCTCTTTAGCTTTTTCAATTAAAGCGGGTGCTTTTCTTGCTGTAATATAAACCCTTGCTCCATTTGCAAGAAACCCAGCTGTAATCATTTCTCCTATACCTCTGGATCCTCCGGTAACTACAGCTACTTTATTTTTTACACTGAATAAATTATTGATTTCCATTTTTGTTCCTATAAATTTTATATAAATTATATATTGAATACTTAAAAACGATACGTTTTATATTATCTTCAAATGCGCAATAAAACACATCAAATTATCTAGATTATAAATGTTAGAATAGGCAATGATTTTTTATCACCTAATAGGATTAATCATTTCATTATCAGTCTTGATATGGGGGGCAGATAAATTTATTGATAATTCATCTTTAATTGCAAAAAAGCTTGGTTTAAGTGAATTAACTATTGGGTTAACAATTGTAGCCCTTGGAACCTCTGCTCCTGAAATATTTGTTGGTATTTCATCTGTGCTAAATGGTACAGAATCTATTGCTATGGGTGCTGTGGTTGGGTCAAATATATCAAATATTGCATTAATTTTTGGTGCCTCTTGTATTGGCATTTCAATGCGACCAACTAAAACAAACCCAATCCAATTTATTCCATTTATCTTAGCAGTGGTCGTCCTTGGTTTAGGGTTGCAAGATTTAAAAATTACAAAAGCTGAAAGTATAGAGTTTTTATTTGTATTTGCTGCATTCATGTATGTCACATATCTTTATAGGATACCTGACAAAATAGACGAGTCTGACAATTCAAATATAAAAACAGGAAAAACAACTCTTTTGTTGATATTTGGACTTTTAGCGCTGATTATTGGATCAAATTATGCCGTTGTTAATGCTGAAAAAATAGCAACTATCTTAAATGTTCCTCAAGTAATTATTGGGTTAACTATCATTGCTATTGGTACTAGCTTGCCAGAGCTTGCAGCAACGATATCAGCAATTATTAAAAATAAAAATGAAATGGTGATTGGTAATGTAATTGGTTCAAATGTTATGAATATTGCACTAGTGGTTCCTATAATTGGGATGTTTTCAGATGTAACTTTTGAATCAAATATTCTATCGAGAGACTTCCTTGTTTTATCCATAACATCAATATTATTTATATTGATTACAGCAACATACTCCTCTTCGAGATTTAATTTAAAAGTAATTAAACTTATTGGGTGTATTTTGGTTGCAGGTTATCTAGGATATATTTTAAAACTAAGCAATCTGATCTGATTTTTTTGTTGAGCTTATCAACAATAATCCAATCAAACAGGCACAAATCTCAAATATAAAGAAGGTGTTAAAAAAGCCAGGCATGCTTGGAAGCACTGAGGAGATTATCCTACCAAAAGCTATAGATCCTGTTAGAAAAGTCAAAAACTTGATAGAGAATATTCCAACATAATCTTTAAACAATCCAATTAAACAAATTGATCCAATACAAAGATTTAAACCTCCATATATTCCAGCTATCTCTGAATAACCAATATCAGATGTAACTTGCAAGCCAACAGCATCTGTAAAACCAGGGTCTACTATTGCCCAAGCACCAATAGCAAAATATGTAAGCCCCATAAAAACTAAATAAAATTTCTTAAGCATTATCATATTCGCACTCCTTTTTTGTTAGCTAGTTGTAATATAAAATTATCACAATGAAGTTAATTAAAAAAATCTTTTTTTCATTTTTTTTAGTGTTTTGTATGAATATAGATGCAAATTATATTGAGCTTCCAAAAGATGAAGTATTAAAAATGCCACTTCCCCTTCCGTATAATAAAAAAGAATATACAGAGAAAGATATTCAAAAATTTATAAACAAAACTATTAATAGCTCAAAGCAACCAATAATTATTTTTGGTGGTAATTGGTGTGGTGACTGTAGAGTACTGGCTGGAACTTTTAATTTACCAACCATTAAAAAGTTTTTAGATAAACACTATGAAGTTCTTCATATTGATGTTGGTAGATATGAAATAAACATGAATTTGATGGAATATTTCAATATCCCAACAGAAGAAGGAGTACCAAGAGTTCTTGTGTTTGATAAAAATAATAATTTGTTAAATAGCAGTTCAACAAAAGAATGGACAACTGCCAGAGACAGAAAGCAGCAAGATATTTTTAATTACTTTCAGAATTTAATAACTGAATAAATTTATTCAAATTGAATCTTAGTATCAGCAAAAAATAAATAAAATAATCCTCCAAATACTAAAACAAAGGTAGATATATTAAATATTAAAAACCATGATCCTGTAAGCTCTAATATCAGCCCAGCAACAAAAGGACTTATAATCGCAGCTATCATCCCAATACCACCTGCAAAGCCAACAATAGAACCAGTATATTTTGGACCCAAGTCAGCATGATTTACACCATAACCTCCAACAGCAATTCCACTAAAAGCATTCGTAAAAGACAATAAAATAATAATAGATATATGAGAATCTTGAAATGGAATCATTGAAAGACAAGTCGCACCACCAAGAAAACCTATTGTATTTACAGTTTTTCTCACTCTTAATACTTGAAACCCTTTTTTGATTAACGAGTCTGCTAAATAACCTCCAGAAATTAAAGCTAAAACTGAAACAATACTTGGTATAAGTATCATTATGATAAATATCGCTGAATCTAATTCAATACCCAAGCCACCAGTTGAGATGGGACTATTAACGTATTTAGGTAAGTATGAAATAAAGGTAAATAATGCCCAATTATTACAAAACGTAGCTACTGTAATTGCTATAAAAGGAAGATTGGTAAGTAATTTTCGTAATGGAAGTTTACTTGCTTTGGAGTCTGCTGGAGCTTCTGATTTAATTAATTCCAATTCTTCTGAAGAGATACGTTGGTGATCTTGAGGATCTGAAGTAAAATTTTTATGCCAAAATATGAACCAAATCAATCCAAGCATTCCAAAAGAGTAAAACACCCATTCCCATGAATATGAAGCAATTATTAGCGCCGTTGCTACATAACCAAAAATTGTACCTGCAGAAATACCACTGTTTGTAATAGCAATCGATCTCGTTCTCTCATTAAATGGGATCCATCTCGCGTACATAGAATGCCAGGATGGGAAAGTGATGCCCTCGCCTAATCCTATAAGAACTCTTATAAACAACAAGGCAAGAAAACCGTTGTATGCAAAAAAAGGGGTGAGCATTGTAAATATTGACCAAAGTAACACTCCTACTCCTAGAACAGTCTTACCGCCATATTTATCAGCTAAAATTCCTCCAAGTATCATTGTAAGAACATAACCGATGTAAAAAATTGAAAAAATGATGCCTGTTTGAGCTTCACTCCACCCAAATTGCTCTTGCATAGGAATGATTGCAACAGAGATATTAACTCTGTCTATGTAGCATATAAAAACTGCTAGAAAAGACATTAGGACTAGCCTAAATCTAATTGGTATCATCATTTATGTTAATGTTAACTTTTAATTCAAAGATTATCTTTGTTTAGATAACCTTTTTTCAAGGACATTTAACTTCAAGTTTCCTGGAGATCCTTCCGAATAATTAGATCTAGTTGTCTCTGAAAGTTGTGACACATTGTTAGAATTTTTTACTTTATTGTAAGCATCTCTAAAAGGTGTTCCTTCTTTTACTAAAGCATATACTCTATCTGTCATTTTCATCTCATCGTCAATATATTCTAATGAATTCTTTTTATTTACTTTGATAGACTTAATAAGTTTTGGAAGGATGCTTAAAGATTTTAAGCTTACATCAAAACTAGAGACTAAACTTCTCTTTGTTAATTGAAGATCTCTATGATAGCCACTTGGAAGAGATATGATATTTTCTAACTCTGATGCTTGGCCAGCTAAAATTGAGTAATTCGCTCTTAGAATCTCAATGACATCAGGATTGTGTTTATTTGGCATAATCGAAGAACCAGTTAAATATGCTTTATCAATAGTTAATAAATTAAACTCTTGCGACATAAAAAGGCTCATATCCCATGCAAACTTTCTTAAATCAAGCATAGATTGTTTTAAAGTATTGATAACTTGCATCTCATACTTACCTCTACTATTTTGAGTATATAGGCTATTTAATTGCACTCTTTTGAATCCTAGTTCCTTTGTTGTAGTTTTTCTATCTAAAGGAAGAGCAACCCCATAGCCAGCAGCGCTGCCAAGAGGATTTGAGTCTATCCAGTCAATGGTACTATTAATTAAATCTATATTATCGATAAATGACTCGGCATAAGAACTAAACCATAAGCCCCATGAAGAAGGCATTGCTCTTTGAAGATGAGTGTATCCAGGCATAGGAATATGTTCATACTTATTTGCCATTTGTAAAAATGTTTTAGCGACAGACTGATTTAGTTTTTTAAAATCCTGTAGATTATTTTTTGCAAATAATCTCATAGCTACTAGAACTTGGTCATTTCTACTTCTACCTGTATGAACTTTCTTTCCAAGATCTCCTAATTCTTTAGTCAGATAAAACTCAATAGCAGAATGGCAATCTTCATACTTTTTAGTCAGTTTAAAAGAACCCTCTAAGAATTTCTTTTTTAGCTCCTTTAATGATTTATTGAGTTTATTAAATTCATTTTTTTTCAAAATATTGATTGATTGTAGTCCTTTAATATGAGCGATAGTTGCATCGATATCATATATAAAAATAGAATTATCAAGCTCTATGTCTTCACCAGCTAAAAATGAAGATATTTCGTCTGATACTTTTACACCTGAAGTGTTCCATATTTTTTTATTCATAATTAATTCCTGTTAATTCATCAAGACTGCAAGCATGATTTAAGTTTTGAATTACTTGTGTAGCAGCACCTTTTAATAAATTATCTAAAGTGCAGCATACTGTTAAGCCACATCCACTTTCATCTACTTCAAAGCCACCAATATATACATAATGACTATTAGATACCTTATTAATCATTGGTATTTCTTTTATCACACGTATAAGTTTCTTATTTTTATAAAAGCTCTTATAAAGATTATATATTTCAGAACTTGATGATTTTTTAGTTAGCTGAATATGAGACGTTATAAGAATGCCTCTAAAAAAATTAGCTACATGAGGGCTAAAAGATAATTTTTCATAACAGTGCATCATTACTTCCTTTTCATGAATATGGCTAGTTAATGAATACGG
Source organism: uncultured SAR86 cluster bacterium (assembly GCA_902556355.1). GTDB lineage: Bacteria > Pseudomonadota > Gammaproteobacteria > Magnimaribacterales > D2472 > SCGC-AAA076-P13. The sequence continues at coordinate 12,059 of CACDVW010000005.1, read as the reverse complement.
AATAATATTTCCTTCAAGATTATTTGGATCATTTTTTTCATTTGGAGTTGCCCCTGCGCCACTATAGCCAGAAATACCCATACAACTTACTTTCCCGTTTATCAGATGCTTTATTGGAAATAAAGAAAATTGTATTGCAGATGCATAACAGCCTGGATTGCTAATCCTTTTATCTTTAGTTTGAGCAGCTATCTCTGGCAACTTGTATGCCCATCCATCGTTGAATCTATAATCAGCACTAATATCAATAATAATAATATTAGAATCATGTTCTTCAATGCTTTTAATATAATTTGAAGATTCATTATTTGATAAAGCCATAATTACAATATCAATATCAGTAAAATCTAATTTATCCGGCCTTTCTAATAGTTTATAGGTGAGACTCTTTGACTTAGTGTAATCATCAACCAACTTCCCATGTGAAGTTTTGGAGTAAATATCTGATATAAAAAAATTAGGATGATTATTTATAATCTTAATTATCTCTTGGCCGACATAGCCCCTACCACCTAGAATAGAAATGTTAAAACTAGTTTTCATATGAAATTGTTGCTGGTTGATTTACAGCATAATTAATACATGCAGTGAGTTCATCTAAGTCATTAATACCAATCCAAAAAATATTCCACTCATCAGATTTTTGAAAGCCATCACAAACGTCTTTATAAAAATTATTTATTGCATTGCTTGCTCTTGATCTCCAAAAAATTTTCTTATGCTCAGAAAGCATTTTATTCCACATAGCGTTTCCAAGACCCTCTCCTCTTGCTGAATTAATAACAGCAAACTTATCCATGTATGCAATATCTTGGTAAGACGTTATAACTATGGAAGATCTATTGCATTCACTTATGTAAAATTCTTTATCATCATTTTCAAAATAATTTTCACTTAAAGTGCCCTTAAAAGCGGATTCTAGTATTGAAACTAAAACATTAATTTGGTCATTATTTAAAGATTTTAATTTATTTATTTGGTGTCCAGCTTTAACTAGAGTTCCAAAGCCAGCATCAGTAAATAGTTCTCTATTGAGATGAAGAGGTTTTGTTATAGATACAGAACTATTACTTGGAAGAGAATCTAATAATAATTTAATTTGCTCTAACTTTAATTTCATTCCTGAGTGAAGCCAGTCTTGGGCCATGAGATTGTTATAGTCATCTTTAATATTGATATTAGAAATTAACTTATCGCTACCATCAAAAATACCACCTATTTCACTTAAGAAAATTACTTTATCTGGAACTATTTCTTTTGCCAAAGCTAGAGTTGCTTTGTCTCCATTAATATTTACTAATTGATGCTCTTCTGTATATCCAATTGGTGCGATAACAGGTATACCTCCTGAGGAAATGATATCTTTGATTTTATTAGAATTAGTTTCTTTTATCTGACCAACATAGCCAAGATCTTTATTCTCAATATTACAACTAAATATATCACCTATAACTGGTATTGCATTTACATGTTGATCGTTAAGGGCAGATACAATTTTTTTATTTTCACCACTAAAAATTTCATAGGCTACATCTAATACGTCTTTTGTAGTTACTCTTTGGCCATTTAAAAAAGAAAATTCAATTTTTCTTTTATCTAGTTCCTCAGATAACTTAGGCCCTCCACCATGGACAATTATTGGTCTGAGGCCAACTTCATTTAAAAAAGCTAATGATGAAACTAAGTTTTCAAGATCGTTTTGAATTACTGCACCGCCAACTTTTATTACAGCAAATCTATAATCATCAGAAGAAAACCTATCTAGATATTTTCTAATTTCTTTTTCACTACTCATGCTACTGAGCAGCTTTAAAATAGTATCTTTTTTATAACTTTTCTTCATTTTCAATTATTTTTTATTAATTTCTGTCCATGTAGATGTACTTTTTCCAAGCAGCTTTATAAAGCCTGCTGACTCTTCAACACCCCATGATGCAGACTGAGCATATACAGCGTCTTTACTTACCAAAATCTTTTTAGAATCAACTGCAACAGCCTCAACTTTTCCAGCAGTCAAGAGTACTGTTACTTTTCCAGTTACTGGTTTTTGAATATCCTCAAGAAAATTTTCAAGATTTTTAGTTAAAGGATCAAAATAAAATCCTCCGTAAACAAGCTCTACCCATCTTTTACCGATAAGTGGCTTAAAATTATTTTGTTTATCAGTAAAAATAGCTTCTTCTAATGCTCTATGCGACCTTTGTAATATAGATATACCAGGTGATTCAAATAAAAATCTACCCTTAATACCTATAATAGTATCTCCAGCGAATAATTCTCTTCCAATTCCATATTTACCACCTATTTGATTTAACATTCTTAGCAAATCTGGTCCTTTCATAGATTTTCCATTTACTTTTTTAGCCTCGCCTTTAGAGAATTCTATTTCGAGCTTTTTAGGCTTTGATGGATATTTATCTGGCGTATTACAAAGTATATAACTTTCTTTTGATGGCTCCTTCCAATCATCAATCTCTGAACCAGAAACAGTAGCACCCATAAGATTTTCATTAATACTATACTTTGTATGAAGGGTAGAGACTTTAAATCCTTTATTCTTAAGATATTCTTGCTCATATCCTCTTACATCAGTAACTTTATTTTGTATCTCTCTGATTGGTGTAATTGTTTTGTAATTTCCAAATGCTTGAATAGATAAATCAAATCTAACTTGGTCGTTACCCATACCTGTACAGCCATGAGAAATATACTTTGTATTCAATTTCTTACAAAGCTTTATTGCTTCTGAAACAATAAGATATCTATCAGAACAAAGTGCTGGATATTTATCCTGATATAAAGATCCAGACCAAACCAGTGGTTTAATTATCTCCTTCCAGAGACTAGTCTCAATGCTCACATTTATGTGTTTTTTTGCTCCTAATTTATAAGCTCTCTTTGATATTTTTTTTTCTTCATTCGTGGATGTGCCTCCACTATTAACAAAGATAGTATGTACTTCAAAACCTTGATCAATAAGATATGGGACACAAAAACTAGTATCTAATCCACCAGAAAATGCTAAAACAATTTTTTTCATTTTTATTATTCCTTTAGTAAAGTTGAAAGTAGTGATTTTTGAACATGCATTCTATTACCTGCCTCTTTAATAGCAACACAATAATCTGAATCCATTACTTCATCTGTTGCTTTGATATTTCTTCTTAATGGCAAACAATGACTAAATAGAGCATTATTTGTTTTTGACATTTTTTCTCCATCAACTATAAAATGTTTAAAGTTATCTCTAACAAGTTTTTCTTCTTCAGGATTGCCATAGTAAGAAAGAGAACCCCAGCTTTTTGCATAAACAATATCTGAATTTCCATAGCCATAATCTATATCATGTGTGATTTCAAATTTCATATTATTTGATGCGCAGTTTTTTTCTGCTTCATTAATATAATTCTCATGAAGAATATATTCTTCTGATGGACATAATAGCTTTACGTTCATGCCAAATTTGCTTGCAATTAATAGAGAAGAATTTGCTACTGCTGTATTCAAAGGTTTTGGGTGATATGTCCATGTTAAAAGATAATCTTTACCAGTAAGGTCGCCCAAGTTTTCTTGCATTGTTAAAATATGTGCTAATTCTTGACAGGGATGCGTAATAGTTTCCATATTAATGACTGGTACAGAAGCATATTTTGCAAAACTATTAATTACATTGTCAGATAAATCTTCTTCTAAATTAATGAATTTAGGGAATGCTCTTATCGCAATTAAATCACAGTAATCTGAAAGCACCTTTGCAACTTCTATTATGTGCTCTTCAGAATCTCCATCCATAACAGAGTTGAGCTTAAATTCAATGGGCCATGCATCTTTACCAGGATGAAGTACTACAGCATAACCGCCAAGTTCCTGCACACCCAATTCAAAACTAGTTCTTGTTCTCATTGATGGGTTAAAAAATAAAAGAGCTACAGATTTATTCTTTAATACATTATTAAACCTATTAATCTTAAGATCTTTTGCATAATCCAAGATATCTTGAAGCTCCTGTTTCGTCCAATCTGTTGTAGATATAAAATTTTTCATAATTACTTTTTTTAAAATAAAAAAAACCCAGCATAAGCTGGGTCTAATTCACAATAGGATAGATCCAGCTACAAAGCTGAAACCCGTCTTTCTTGTGTTAAATAGTTATTCATCGGTGCTAAGTATATATAGAAATTTAATTTTGTAAACTTTTCAACTAAATTTGGTAGGGATGGAGGGAGTCGAACCCCCACGCCTTGCGGCACTTGGTTCTAAGCCAAGCGTGTCTACCAGTTCCACCACATCCCCGGATTGAAGCATTATATAGATTATTAATATTTTATGGAAAGGTTAATTGTAAAATTTACAAATTATAATCAAGCTGATTTTTTCTTGCTTTTTGCACGGCATATAGGCCAATTGCAAATACAACACCCATAAAGAAAGATATAAGTGCAATAGTTGTGTAACCATCGTAAATGAAGCTGAACATTTTTGAAATCATCATTACAAAAATAATATACAACACAACTGTACCGACTTGAACTTTTGATGAGGAATATAAAAATCTCATAGCCAAATAACCAACAGCTGCAACAAATCCAGCATATGATCTTGCAAAATGTGACTCCTGAACCCCTTCAGCAACTATAGGTAAAAAGATAGTATTAACATCAGGTGATACCATCGTTACTATTCCAGCTATCATTGCTAGTGCTGATATAAAGAAGATCATAATTTTTAATAAAATCATAGTACGCCTAGCATATATAAGGCTAAAAAGAATGACAAGACTCCAACTCCCATCCAAATATACATTTCTTTGTAGTTTTTAAATTTATAAGAATTGATTGCAAGAAAGCAACAAAAAATAGGTGCAACTACCAAAACACCATAACCAACTAATATCGCCAATGGAATGAAGGCTAATAAGAGAAATATTTGTAAAAAAGTTCTGTTCATTTAGCTATAAAACTACCATTTATTGCAGTATTGTCAATTAAGAGCTTCTTCAATTTTTTCTGGTTGCCTCATGGCAGATATTTCTGTTTGAATTTCTAATATTGACTGATTTAATTGTTTTTTATAATTATTTAAAGCTTGGACAGAGTCATCAATTAAAATTAATTGGGTTTCTATAGTTTTTAGTGTTAGCTGAATATCATCGATATTACTAAGAGAGGGCTTAAGTTCATTTATTTTTTTTGTATTAGACGATAAATCATTTTTATACTTATCAAGTGCTTCATTTATTTGAGTTATTGATGCCTCTATTTCAGCTGTTGAAGCTAATAATTTAGATATATTTACTTTATTTCTTTTATTGCTCAGGTCCCATAACTTACGAACTTCTTTATCAAGGAATTGGATAGAAGAAGATATATCTGTTAAAGAATCGTTATTAACCTCATCAGCTATATTCATTTGTTCTTCAATGATAGCTAATCTATCTTCGTTAGTTTTTATTTTAGCGTCTGTATAACTTGACTCGAAGCTTTGCCAAATACCAAGACCCAAAATACTCATAAATAAAAGAACATAAAGAAAACCTACAAATAAACCTCCAGATTTTGTTTTTTTTAAGTATGCTGGTGATGTTTTATCCGGTCTAATATCTTTATTCATTTAAATGTAAAAAATTATCGCTATATGCTATATTTTTGAACAGTAGCGTCGTTAACTTATCGTCCTATAATATATTTTACAATAACTATAAGGATTTATATGAATTTAGATTTTTCAGATGATCAAAAATTCCTTCAAAGTGAAGCAAAAAAATTTCTTGAAAAGGAAGAAAGTGTAAAACGATCCAGAGGGGTATTAGAAGGCTCGAAATCGTTTGATAATGATTTATGGCAAAAAATAATTGAATTAGGTTGGACGGGCATAAGAATTCCTGAAGAATATGATGGATTAGGCCTTGGCCATCTTGAGCTATGTGTAATTGCTGAAGAATTAGGTAGACATCTTGCACCAGTGCCCTTCTCGTCATCAGTCTATTTATTTACTGAGGCCATAATTAAATATGGTAGCGAGGAACTTAAAAAGGAAATACTGCCCAAGCTAGTAACAGGAGAAGTAGTTGGTACAATAGCAGTTACCGAAGATTTTTTAGCCCCAACATATAACAATATTAAAACTGAAGTTTCAAATGAGTTAATTTCAGGTACAAAAATTGCAGTTCCTGATTGTGAAGCAGCCACTCATTCAATTATTGTCTGCAAATCATCAAAAGGAATAGACTTGAGACTGGTTGATTTATCTTGTAAAGAAGTCTCAATCAATCAAGTTGAAAATATTGATGGTAGTAGAGGCCACTATTCAATACAAATGAAACAAACGCCAAGTTCACTTATTGGAGATGAGGGTAATGGTTGGATTTTGTACGAATCAATTATTAATCAAGCAGCTGTATTGTTTAGCTTTGAGCAAATTGGGGGTTCGCAAGCTGCATTAGACATGGCAGTAAATTATGCTAATGAAAGATATGCTTTTGGAAAACCAATTGGTTCTTATCAAGGTATTAAACATAAGTTAGCAGATATGTATGTTGCTTTGACTTTAGCTAAATCTAATTCTTACTATGCTGCTTGGGCATTGTCATCAGAGTCCTCAGATTTACCTGTTGCAGCAGCAACTGCAAGAGTAAGTGCAACAAAAGCTTATGAATTATGTTCAAAAGAGAACATTCAAACTCATGGCGGTAATGGTTTCACATGGGAATACGACTGTCATCTTTTTTATAAAAGATCAAAACTACTTTCATTAAATATTGGCTCACTCGCTAATTGGAAAGAAAAACTTGTCTCTAACTTAGAACAATCAAATATAAACTAGGAAAAATTATGGATTTTAAAGATACGCCTGAACAAGCAAAATTTAGAAAGACCTGTAGAGAATGGCTGGAAAAAAATGCCAAACTTAAAACAGGTGTCGAAAAAAACGAATTTGCAAATATTGATTTTTTACAAGTTGCTAAGGACTGGCAAAAAAAGAAATATGATGCTGGTTGGGCCATGTTACATTGGCCAAAAGAATTTGGTGGTATTGGTGCCTCTGCTATTGAAAGAATTATTTGGGCTGAAGAAGAATCAAAGTTTAATGTCCCTAAAGGTATTTTTGAAATTGGTTTAGGTATGGCTGGGCCAGTAATGATGGAATACGCAACTGATGAGCAAAAAGCTCGATATCTTCCAGCAATGGCGGAAGGTAAAGAAATATGGTGTCAACTTTTTTCAGAGCCATCAGCCGGCTCAGATGTCGCAGGTTTGAGAAGTAAAGCTGTCAAAGATGGGGATAATTGGATTATCAATGGCCAAAAAGTATGGACCTCTGGGGCACATTTTTCAGATTATGGAATTTTAGTTGTAAGACATGATCCTAATCTTGAAAAACATAAAGGGATGACATTTTTCTTCTTAGATATGAAATCTCCAGGTATTGAAGTAAAACCAATTAAACAAATTACAGGCGGTTCAAGTTTTAATGAAGTTTATTTTACCGATGTAGTTATACCTGACTCTCAAAGGCTTGGAGATGTTGGAGATGGATGGAAAGTTGCCATAACAACGCTTATGAACGAAAGGCTCGCGGTTGGTGATGCTAACGGAGCTGATGTTGATGATGCTTTTAGATGGGCAAAAAAACAAGATGATTCTGGTGAGCCTCTTATAAATAACAAATCAGTAAGATCATCTATTGCAGACTGGTATTGTGAAGCAAATGGATTAAAAAATACTAAACTCAGAACTATGTCTGCATTATCAAGGGGTGAAACACCCGGACCAGAAGCTTCAATAACTAAAATAGTTAGTGCAAATAAATTACAAAATATTGGTGCCTTTGGGATGGACTCGCTTGATATGGCCGGTATGTTAAAAACAGATGATCCTGAAATACAAAGCTTTCAGAATGCTTGGCTTGGTGCTCCTGGATTAAGAATTGCTGGTGGTACTGATGAAATACTTAAAAATATAATAGCTGAAAGAGTGCTTGGACTTCCTCAAGATGCGAGAGCTGATAAGGGAATGCCCTACAAAGACATACCTTCAGGTAATTCTTAAGATTTTAATTGAGGGAATAAAATAACATCTCTTATTGATGTTTGGTTAGTAATCATCATAACCAATCTATCAATTCCAATACCCACTCCAACTGCAGGCGGCATTCCATGCTCTAATGCAGTTACGTAATCTTCATCAAATGACATGGCCTCTTTATCGCCTGTGTCCTTAGCTTTGACTTGTTCTCTAAATCTGTCAGCTTGATCATCTGGGTCATTTAGTTCACAAAAGCCATTAGCTATTTCTTTACCACCAATAAATAGTTCAAACCTATCAGCTATTTCTGGATCTTCATTATTTCTTCTTGAAAGAGGCGAAACTTCAACAGGATAACCAATGACAAAAGTTGGTTCAATTAAATTTTCTTCTACACTAGATTCAAATAATTCAAGCAATTCTTTACCACCCATTTTTGCTATTTGATCTTCACTAATTGAATTATTATGTTCTAAAACTAAATCGGCAAGTTTTGCTTTTCTAAATTTTGATAGATTAATTTGATCCTCTCCCCAAGATATATTTAATGAATTATTTATAAGTTCACAAGCTTTTTTGATCATTTTTTCAGTAAATTCAATGGTATTTTCTAAAGTTGTAAAAGCCTCATAATACTCAAGCATAGTAAATTCTGGATTATGTTTTGTTGATAAGCCCTCGTTTCTGAAACTTCTATTAATTTCAAAAACTCTCTCGAAACCGCCTACTAAAAGTCTTTTTAGATACAACTCAGGAGCTATCCTTAAAAATAACTCTCTATCTAAAGCATTATGTTTAGTGACGAATGGTCTTGCCACAGCACCGCCTGGTATTGGATGCATCATAGGTGTTTCTACCTCAACAAAATCTCTATCTTTAAGAGACTCTCTTAATGATTCAATAATAGCTGACCTATTTAAAAATACTTGCTTCTGATTTTCGTTACTCATTAAATCAAGATATCTTTGTCTGTATCTTGTCTCTATATCGGCAAGACCTTTAAATTTGTCAGGCATAGGTCTTATTGATTTTGTAATCAAACTAACCGCGCTAGCTTCAATTGTTAGCTCATTAGTTTTTGTTTTAAATAATTTTCCTTTAACACCAACAATATCCCCCAAATCCCAAGTTTTAAAATCTTCATATATATCAATATCAACAGTATTTTTACTCACATAAACCTGAATATCACCACTAGAATCTCTTATGGTGGCAAAACTTGCATTACCCATTACCCTCATGAGCACAATCCTTCCAGCAACAGAAATATTATCAACATTTTTTGATTCTAGATCTTCTTTTGATAGCTCATCATATTGACCATGAAGATCATGAGCATAATGCTCTTTTAAAAAGTCATTTATATATGCTGTATTTTTATCTCTAAGGAGTTGAAGTTTTTTTCTTCTTTCTTCAATAATACCTTCTTCTCCACCAATATTTTCTTCAGCCATTTATACTCCCGCTTTAAGACTTGCTTTCATAAATTCATCGAGATCACCATTCAAAACCGCCGATGTATTTCCTGTTTCATAACCAGTTCTTAGATCCTTTATTCTAGATTGATCTAAAACATATGACCTTATTTGACTTCCCCAACCTATGTCTGATTTGCTTTCTTCCAATTCTTGTCTTTCTTGGTTTTGTTTTTGTAATTCTAACTCGTATAACTTAGATTTTAATTGTTTAAGGGCATTTTCTTTATTTTTATGCTGAGATCTATCACTTTGGCATTGAGCAACAACTCCAGTTGGCATATGAGTCAGCCTCACCGCAGAATCAGTTTTATTGACATGTTGGCCTCCAGCACCTGATGCTCTGTATGTATCAACTCTTATATCAGCATTGTTTATATTTATTTCAATAGAATCATCAACTTCAGGAGAAATAAAAACAGATGCAAAAGATGTATGTCTTCTGCTACCAGAATCAAAGGGTGATTTTCTAACCAATCTATGTATTCCGGTTTCAGTTCTCAACCAACCATAAGAATATTCACCGCTTACATGCAATGTTGCAGATTTAATGCCGGCAACATCGCCATGAGAAATTTCAATTAAGTCAGAATTAAAACCTCGGCCTTCAGACCACTTTGTATACATTCTGAGTAACATTTCAGCCCAATCTTGAGCTTCAGTACCTCCTGATCCAGATTGAATTTCTACATAAGCCGATGCAGAATCCATTTTATTTGTAAACATCTTACTAAACTCAAGCTCAACAACAGACTCTTCTAAACTTTGGAAGCTTTCCAGTATTTCAGATATAGATTTATCGTCTCCCTCCTCTTCAGCAATATCAATGAACATAAGACCATCAGTAACTTTTTCCTCAACGGATTTGAATGAATTTAGTGTTTTTTCAAGAGCTGTTTTTTCTTTACTAATTTTTTGGGATAAATCTAAATCTGACCAAATTTCTTCTTTAGATAGCTCGCTCTCAATTTCTTTAAGTCGTTTTTCTTTGGAGTTAATGTCAAAAACACCATCTTTAATATCATCTAGGCGTATTTTAAGATCATTGAGGCTATTCTTAAGTTCTGAGGAATCCATTTTATAAATTATTCTTAATTATAAAATCAAAAATTAATTCTTTGGATGCAGGCATATGTGAAGCTCTTTCTTTTAAATTATATACATCTAAAAGAGTCTTGGGTATTTCTGATAATTCTAAATCTGCATCCTTAATAATTTCAGGAAATTTAGCTGGATGAGCTGTAGATAGAATTAATGTGTTTCCATTAAGTTTTTCATTAATTTGATCAACTGCCTTAATTGCTACAGCTGTATGGGGATCAATTAAATAGTTATAAGAAGCATGAGTATCTTTCATTGCTTTAACTGTAGAAACATCATCGACTGAGTAACTTATAAAGAGATCCTTAGATTTCTCCCACATGTGTTTTTCAAGATTAATTGGAGTTTTAGGAAAGTTTCTATAAAACTGATCGCAAATTGACGAGTTTCTTTCTGCATAAAAATCATAAAGCAATCTTTCAAAATTACTTGCAATACTTATATCCATACTAGGTGAAAGAGTTTCTGACACTTTAGATTTTGAATAATCATTATCTGAAAAAAATCTATGCAGAATATTATTATCATTTACAGCTACCAATATTTTATTTAAAGGCATGCCCATTTTGTATGCAGAATAACAAGCAAATACATTTCCAAAATTTCCAGTTGGAACAGAAAAATTGAGGGGCTCTCTCAATTGATTAGTTTTTAATGAGGCGTAAAAATAGTAACAAATTTGGCCAATAATTCTTACCCAATTAATAGAATTAACAGCTAATAAAAATTGATCATCTTTGAGAAAAGACCTTTCATTAAAAGCTTCTTTGACAATATCCTGGCAATCATCAAATGTTCCGTTAACTCTTAATGTAAAAACATTAGGACTATCAACTGTGGTCATTTGTCTTCTTTGAACTTCTGACATATTTCCATCCGGAAGAAGAATAAAACTTTTAATAGAATCAAATCTTTTACATGCATCAATAGCAGCAGATCCAGTATCCCCTGAAGTTGCACCTAGTACTATTGCTGTTTTATTTTGTTTTAATAATGATTTATTAAAAAATGCTGCGGCCAATTGAAGTCCAAAATCTTTAAACGCTGCTGTTGGTCCATGAAATAACTCTAAAATAGATTTTGTATCATCAAGCTGATGAATAGCTGCAAAATTTTCTTTAGAAAAGTCATGCCAAGTATCATCTAGTAGTTCCAAGACCTCATCATCTGAGAAAGAGGATTTTGTAAATAAAGGAACTATGCATTTGGCTACATCAATAAAACTATCAAGAGTTTTTATTTTCTCAATATCGACTTGTGGCCAAAAATCAGGCATAAATAAACCACCATCTTTAGCTAAACCTTGCATAAGAACATCCTCAAATGTTCTATTGTGGTCCTTGCCCCTTGTACTATGGAATAACATTATTAGTTAGACTCTATTCTAATTGATCTTATATTTTTGACAGATTCTATAGCTAATAACTCTTTGTGAAGTTCTGAGTGATCACTTTCTTTA
>CACDVW010000004.1 GCA_902556355.1 uncultured SAR86 cluster bacterium | reverse complement strand
TAATACCTAACTGAGAACCTAAAGCAAAATAAGCAACTAGTGAGAGTGAGACTGATACTAGTATTTGAATTATAGGTGTTGCTAAATTTCCTGTTGCTTCAAGTTTCAAGTTTTGATTTTTATTTGAAGCATTGGCTTTTAAAAATCTTCTATTTTCATACTCTTCAGCATTAAAACTTTTAATCTCAACGTGACCATCAACAGCTTCAGATGCAATATGTGTAACATCACCCATCGCTGTTTGTATTTTTGTTGCAAGTTTCTTTAACCTTTTTCCTGCTACATAAACTATTAAGGCTATTAGTGGTGCTGTAACAATTAACAATAATGTTAATTTGTAATTTAAGAACATTAGATACGAAAAAAGACCAACTAGTAAAAAACCTTCTCTTACAAATGTTTTAACAGCATTTGATGCGGCACCTGAGACTTGCGTTGTAGTAAACGTAATTCTATTAATTAATTGTCCTGATTGATTTGCATCAAAATAAGATTTTGGTAAATCATGCAATTTTTGAAATAATTCTGCTCTTAAATCATGAACAATTCCAAAACCGACTCTAGACATAAAATAGTTACCTATAAAAAAGCCCAAACCTCTTCCAATAGCAATAAATATTAAAGACATTGCCAAAATGGTATTTAAACTTTCATCATCAGAATCAATATAGCTAATAATTCTTCTAATCCACTCTACAGCTGCAATATCTGCAGCGGCAAAACTAATAAACCCTATGACACTAATTAGAAAAGACCACCTATATCTATAGGTGTAACCGAGAATACGCCTTAAACTGCCAATTTTCATTTTTCTATAGTTCTTATTTGAACCTCATCAAATCCATTCTTATTTAGTATATCCATTATACCTACTATCCATATATGAAGAGAGGCAGATTCTGCGCTTAGCACTATGGAGTTAGAATTATTATTAAGATCAAATATAGCCTGTTCAATCCGATCTAAATTATTGATGTTATAAATTTCTCCGTTTATATAAACATTTCCACTTGAAGTAACTGATATCTCATTATTAATTTCGACAAGGCTATATTCAAAAGATTCAGTCTTCGGTAGATCTAATGATAAAAATTGTGAATCCCCTACTTTAGATGTAACAACAAAAAAAATCACTAATAAGAATACAATATCTATTAAAGGTGTAATTTCTATAGAAAACGAAGATTTTTCTTGATTAATAAATTTCATTTATTAATAACATCAATAAATCTAGAAACTTCAACTTGAAGAGAAATTAAAAGAAATGATACTTTTTGTTCAAAGTATTTATGAAGTACAAGACCTGGAACAGCTATAAACAATCCAAAAGCAGTTGTAATCAAAGCCTGTGATATGCCTGCGGCCAAGGCATCGGGATTAGCTCCTGTAACTTCACTTAGACCAGTAAAAGCTGTAATCATTCCAATAACGGTTCCTAGAAGACCTAGTAGTGGACTGATGGTTGCTATAGTTCCTAACATATTTAAATTTCTTTCCAGAGAGTATTTAACTTCAATTGCTTTTTCTTCAATCTTTGACTCTAAGTTTTCTCTTGGAAGATCTTTATATTTAATACAAGAGATAAGAAGAAATCCTAATGATGACAACTCTGCTATTTCATCGGCCTGTTGATTATTTATGAGGTTTTTATTAAAAAGATTAACAATTTGATTGGTTAGTCCATTTGGAGAAACAAGCCTAATTTGTAAGAACCATAATCGCTCAACTGCAATAGTTATAATTAATATGCTACAAGCGAGCAAAGGCCACATAAAAGGGCCTCCAGCAATTATAAACTCTGTCATTTATACCTCATTTAGATTCATATCTTGAATCTTATAGATTTTATCAAAGTTTTTTATAAAGTTACTATCATGAGTAGCTGTTATAAGAGCTATGTTGTGTCTGCAAGAAATATCTAACAGCAGGTTTTGAATAATTTCTGCATTATATTCATCAAGATTTCCTGTCGGTTCGTCTAAAAATATGAAATTTGGTTTATTTATCAATGCTCTAGCTATAGCTACTCGTTGCTTTTCACCACCTGATAATTTCCAAGGGAGATGATTAGTACGATGAGATAGATCAACTTCATCAATTATTTTACTTACTTCTGATTTATCTATTGTTTTATTTGCAATTTCAAGTGGTATCAAAATATTTTCGATAACTGTTAAATCTTCAAGTAAGTGATGAAATTGATAAACAAAACCAAAATTATTAAGTCTTATATTGCTTAAATCAGAATTATTAAAAGATGTTATTAATTTATCATCATATTTAATTAATCCTGAGGATAGAGTATCTAGAGATGCTAAAATTTGAAGTAGTGTTGACTTGCCTGCACCAGATCTACCTGAGAGAGCAACCAAATCACCTCTTTTGATTGATATATTTATATTATCTAAAACTTCTATTTCATTGTTATCAACAAAGAAAGATTTACTTAAATTAATGCATTCAATTTTATTCATGCCTAAGAATCTCTATTGGATTTAGTTTTATAACTCTTAAGGCTGGTAATAGAGAAGAAATAACACTAAAAATAAATGAAAGGGAACAAATTAAAAGTATTTGTCCATAGTTAACATAATATGGAAAGTAATTAATAAAATAAGCTTCTAATAAGTTTCTTTGAAGGAGGGATTCAAGAAAGGTTATAAAATTATTTAGATTAAATGTTATTAATAAACCAATAACAAGCCCAAAAATTAAACCTATCATACTAACCATTAATCCTTGGAAGAAAAAAATCATAACAAGTTGGTTATTATTAGCTCCTATTGTTTTGAGGATACCAACCTCTCTTTCTTTTGATTTCACTGTCATAACTATTGTCGAAAGAACTAGTATTGACGCTACTCCAACAATTAAAAATAACATTAATCCAATTAGAAGTTTTTCAAATTGTATTGCTTCAAATAATGTTCCGTGCGTTTCTTTCCAAGATGATGAAACAAGGCCTGTATCTTCTGGTATTGCATCAAAAGCTATTTTATCAGCAATAAATAAATTAGATGTTTTAATTCGGATAGATAAGGTTTCATCTTTTAAGGACTTAAATTTTTGAGCTAAATCATGAGAGATTAAAGCTAAAGATTGATCTATTTCAGCTCTTAGTTCAAATATACCAACAACTTCTAGTGATACAGATTTTGGATAAGAACCAATAATCGAAGATTTAATATCAGAAGTTGTTATATTTATCTTGTCTCCAACAAAAATTCCTAAATAGGACGCTAACCAAGATCCAATAATTATTGAGTTATCCTTGTTCAAGTTATCCAAGGAACCATAAATCATGTAATCAGGTAGTATTGAAACTCTTTTCTCACCCTCTACATCAATACCATTTATAGATATTCCTTTACTTAAAGTTTGATAAGTAGCCAAAGCTTGGAATGAGATAAATGGTACTGCCTCAATCACCTGATCATTTGTTTTAATCTTTGATATTAAAGTTTGATAATCTTTTATGGGTTCTTCAGAAAATATAACTGCATGTGGTACAACTCCAAGAATCCTATTTTGTAATTCTTTTTCAAAGCCATTCATTACTGACATCACAATAATTAAACTTGCTATGCCAATTGAGAGACCTGATACAGCTAAAAAGGAAGTGAAAGAAAAAATACCTCCTTTATTAGATTTAAAGTACTTAAAAGCTAATTTAAGAGGTAATTTGAACACAAGACTATTATTTTAATAATCCTTTAATTAGGTTCTCTATGCTTTTTGTATATGGAGGTCTAATACCCTCAAATAATTTATCAAACTTAAATCCAACATCTTTGTAAAAAGCTCTTGGGTTTGAAAAGTTTTTAAAACCATCAAAAGATTGATATCTGCCCATTCCGGATGGTCCCACCCCTCCAAAAGGTAAATCTTTTTGTTGTATGTGGCCAACAACATTATTGATAGTAACTCCACCAGAAGATGTATTAGACATTATTTTTTCCTCTTCATTTTTATCATTACCAAAATAATACAATCCTAGAGGTCTATCTTTTGAATTTATAGTCGAAAGAGCTTCACTTAAATCTTCATATTCTAAGACTGGTAAAACAGGACCAAATATCTCTTCTTGCATAATTTTCATATCATCTGAAGTATTAGTAACAATTGTTGGTGGTATTTTATAAAATTGTTGTTGAGAAAAATCTTCATTGGATGGGTTGATTTCATTAATATCTGCACCCTTTTCCCTAGCATCTTCTACCAATGAATTAATCCTATCAAAATGTCGTTGATTAATAATAGATGAATAATCATCGTTATCTTTAATAGATGGATAATATTCATTAATAGCGTTCTCTACTTCAGAGATAAACTCATCCTTTTTTTCTTTATGAACAATGACATAGTCAGGAGCAAGACAAATCTGCCCTGCATTAAGAGTCTTACCAAACATAATTCTTTTTGCTGAAACTTTCATATCAGCTGAATTACCTATTACAACTGGTGATTTTCCTCCAAGCTCAAGAGTAACTGGGACAAGATTTTGAGATGCAGATTGCATAACATGTTTTCCGATATTTCCGGAACCTGTATATAAAAGGTGATCAAAATGAAGTTTTGTAAATGCTTCACCTACTTCAGGACCTCCTAAGAATGTAGCAAACTCATTTTCATCATATGCTTTATCACAAAGACTTTTAATTAGTTCAGATGTGATAGGAGTTAATTCACTTGGTTTATGCATAACCTGATTACCAGCGGCAAAGATTGCTGCAAGTGGTCCAAAAGATAAATTAACAGGAAAATTCCATGGAGATATCATTCCCACAGTTCCTAATGGTTCATGCTTAACATATGATTTTGCTCCAAATAATCCAAATGGGAAATTTGAAGAACGTTTTTCTACTTTAGTCCATTTCTTGATATTTTTAATAGCATTATTAATATCAGGGATTATGCTATATGCATCTGTCATTATTGATGTGTTTTTTGATCTATTCCCATAATCTTCATTTAGCGCATCAACAAAATCATATCTATTTTCCATAATAAGATTTTTTAGTCTATTTAATCTATCAACTCTCAATTCTATAGAAGGAGCACCTTCTTTAATGAAATGATTCTTTTGTGCATCGAGTATTCTTTGCATGTCTTGTGTATTAGTATCCATAATTACCCCCTAACTTCTATTTGCTTTATCTTTATCATTTGAAGACCTTATCATAGCTCTGAGCTGTTCCCAATCTTCTTCACTAACTTTATCTAATGCCGAAAAAGTACCACCACCTGTAAGATATTGAGCTCCATCAATTGCTATAGTCTGACCAGTCAGATAATCGCAACCATCAGCCATTAAAAAGGTTGCCAAGTTTTGTAGTTCATTCATTTCTCCAAGTCTTCCAACCGGAACACTACCCATAAAATCAGAGTCGTTGTCACCACCGGGGTTAAGCCTATCCCAAGCTCCTTTAGTAGGAAATGGGCCAGGAGCTATAGCATTGACTTTAATTCCATATTTTCCCCATTCTGCTGCTAATGATTGAGTCATAGCATGCAGACCTGACTTAGACATAGCAGATGGAACAACGTATGGTGATCCAGTCCAAACCCAAGTAGTTAAGATAGAAATAATTGAACCTTTATGTTTTTGCTCAATCCATCTTTTACCGACTGAATGTGTTATATAAAAGGTGCCATGAAAAACTATATTAGCTATTGCATCAAATCCTTTATGAGATAAATCCTTAGTAGGTGAAATAAAATTCCCGGCAGCATTATTGACTAAGCCATCTAAAGGACCTTCTTGAAATATTCCATCAATGTAACTTTCAACATCAGAGGAAGCTCTAATATCTAGAGTTTCATAATTTACCTTTACGCCATATTTATCTTCAATTTCAGTAGCAGTATCTTTAAGGACGTTCTCTCTTCTTCCACATATATATAGATTTGCTCCATGTTGGCCATAATGAGATGCCATTTCTTTTCCAAGACCAGTTCCACCACCTGTAACAAGGATTCTTTTACCTTTCAATAAATCTTTTTTAAACATTATTATCTCCAAGATTTGCTATATCTATTAAGGATTCAGCCCACTTATCAGAATAATTAAGAGAAGGAACATAATCAAGAATTTCACCACCTGCCTCAATAAATAATTCTTGATACTCGTCTCCAATTTCAATAATTGTTTCTAGACAGTCAGCTGTAAAAGCAGGTGAGAAAACAAGTACTTTCTTGTGATTATTTAGAGGTAATTCTTCTAAAACCTTGTCTGTAAATGGGGCTAACCACTTGTTAGTAAGCCTTGATTGAAATGTTACCTCGTATTTTGACTTATCTAAATTTAGTTTATCTGCAATAAGTTTTGTAGTTTCATAAACTGTAGCTTTATAACAAAATTTATTTTTATCAGTAATGCCGAGTTCACAATCATTGTCAGAACATAAGCTATCTGGATAAACATTATCAACATGGCTGTTAGGTACTCCATGATAACTAAAAATAATCTTGTCATATGAATTTATATCAAATTGTTTTGCTTTATCTATCCATGCATCAATGAATAATGGATTGTCATAAAATTGATTAATAAAAGTTATTTTTGGTACAACCCATTTTTCGCCTAAACACTTTGAAACTTCCTTATAAACTGATCCAGTAGTAGCTGCTGCATAATGAGGAAATAGAGGTAAGATTATTAATTCATCAGGATTCTCTAAAAGCATTTCATCTAAAACATTTTTAATTGACGGTGATTGATAACGCATTGCATACCTAATATTGATATTAGGCAATTTACTAGATAAAACTTTTGCTAACTCTTTAGTATTATGAAGCAAGGGTGAACCATATCCAGAGTGCCATACTTTTTTATATATTTTTGAAGAACTGAGGGACCTAAATGGACAAATGATAAAATTAACTAATAAAAATCTTAATACAGGATTAATATTTAATACTTTCTCATCAGATAAAAATTCTCTTAAATATTTAAAAACACTCCAGTACGAAGGGCTATCGGGTGTTCCTAGATTAATAATTAACAGTGCTTTCTTCATATATAGCTATTTTTGTTTAAATACAGGATTTGTAATTATAAATATAAAGCATATTAAACATAGAATCGAAGAAAAATAGTATAAATATGCAGGATTATAGGCATATATTGGCATAGCAAGTACAGGCGTCAAAATGTGACCTATAGGATAAACAGATCCTAAGTAGCCTGCTACCGACCCCTGATGCTCAGGTGATTGTGCTAGTGACAATGAAGATGATATGGCTGGACGTAGTAACCCACCACCTAAACCATTAACAATAATAGCTAAATAATAAACTGAAATCTTTGGATATGAAGCCATGACAGTATATGAAAAAGATAATAATAAAATACCGTATATCAATAATTTATTATTTGATAATGGAAAGGCATCAGTAAAAATATACTGACTAACTATTGTTGAAATAGAAAGAAGAGCAAAAGTCATACTAATTACAACAGGTAGATCTTCAATACTAGAAAATGTATCAAAAAGATAAAAACCAATAGTTTGAATTAATGAAGCAAGACATAAGCTAGATATAGAGGCTACAAATAAAAAAGGCCATACTGTATTTGATGTCCATGATACTTTTTGTGATGATTTTATATTATTTGATCTTAATGAAGATTTATTCTCAAGATTTTTATAAATACCTATAGAAGCAATAATTGCAAGAATGCTAAAAACATAAAATGGTGTTTCTTTTGAAATAAGAATTAAGAAACCGCCAATCAAAGGTCCTGCAACTGTGCCAATTAAAAAACTTGATTCAAGTCGAGCAAATTTAACAGTTCTTTTATCTGGTGATGATGTGTCTGCGACATATGCAAAAGAAGCTGGTCTAGTTCCTGATCCCAATAAACCATTTAACATCCGACCAAATACTAATAGTGGAAAAAGAAAAACTAAATCTAATAATTTTTTTTCAACTAAAATTAATGGCGTTATCATTGCTATTAATGATGCTGAGTATCCAAGAAGACCAAGAATAGCAATATTTCTTCTTCCATACTTATCACTAGCCCTTCCCCATGCTGCACTGGTTAAAGCCCAGCCAATAGCTGAGAATGCAAATATAGAGGATGTTTGTACCTCTGATAAACCCAACTCTCTTGCTAGAGGTGGAACAATAACAAAAACAAATGATTGGCCCAATCCAACTGTGAATAGGCCAAATTTAAGCCAAGAAGAGCCAGAATTATTCATTAAGATATATTCTTTATACCTATACTATCTCTGATGGAAGATAACATTTCTTGGGCTATGGGTCTTACCTTTTTAGAACCTTCGTTTAATAAATCGTTAAGTAAATTCTTATCATTAACCAAAGAATCATATTTTTCTCTTACTGGAGTCATTTCATTATTAACAACATTAAATAATTTATTTTTAGCATCACCCCAACCTATTCCACCCTTATAGTCATTTTCAAATTCTTTTATCATTTCATCTGAAGCAAAATATTTATATAGCTTAAATATCGTACAGTTAGATGAATCTTTAGGCTCACCAGGTTCTAATGAATTTGTTACTACCTTTGCTATAGCTTTTTTTAGTTGTTTTTCAGTAGATAATAATGGAATTATATTCCCATAAGATTTAGACATTTTTTGACCATCAGTACCAGGAACTGTGTCCTTCTTAGATTGGATAATAGCTTCGGGTAATTCAAAAGTTTTTTTGTATATATGATTGAACCTAGCAGCAATATCTCTTGTCATTTCAAGATGTTGAATTTGATCAGCCCCAACAGGAACATGAGTAGCGTTAAACATTAAAATATCAGCAGCCATAAGTATTGGGTATGAAAAAAGGCCCATTGTTATGCCCTTATCCTCATCTCCTTTGTTATTATTAATAGCAGCCTTGTAGGCGTGTGATCTATTCATTAACCCCTTTGCTGTTACACAGTTTAAAATCCAGCTAAGCTCAAGAATTTCTGGTATATCTGATTGTCGATAAAAAAAGGATTTATCCACATCAAGACCTGAAGCAAGCCATGCTAGAGCAACATTTTTTACAGACTCAGATACTTCTTTATTATCAGAATTTTTAATAATTGCATGGTAATCAGCTAAAAAATAATAAGATTCATCATAATTCTTTGCTTGTTTTAAGGCAGGTTTGATTGCACCTAAATAATTTCCAATATGAGGAGTACCAGTTGTTGTAATACCTGTTAGAATTCGTTTTTTCATTTGGTATAATTATAAACTTCAAAAGAGATTAATGTGAAAACAAGTCAAGATTTATTTAAACAGTTAGATGAAGCAGAATCTTTATTTTCAAAAGGTTCGATAAAAGTAGCTCAAAAAAAGGTTAGAGAAGTAATTATAAAGTCTAAAGAGTTAGACAAAGTACCAAATAAACTCAGGCATAAACTTAATTTTGCTATTGGGCAATCAAGATATTTTGATGATATGTCATCTTTCGCAACTAATCCAAAAAGAGAAGAATTAATAAAAGAAATATCAACTATCATAGAAAGTCCTCTTGAAAGCCCAAAAAAACAAGCGCACTTAATTCATGATGTTCAAACTAAGTGGCAGCTACTTGATTTATCAAGCAGACCTGCATCAAAAGAACAATGGAATAAATTTAATGAATTAACTAATAAAGCATGGGAACCATGCAGTGAATATTTTGATGAGCTAAAACAAATAAAAATAAATAATGCTACAAAAAGAATGGAGATTGTTAATAATATTAATAAATACGTACAAGATAATTCATCAAACTGGCCTCAACCTAAATTCTTAATACAATTTTTAAGACAATCTTTTGATGAGTGGCAAAAATATGCACCGGTTTTAGATAAAGATCTCAATAAATTAAGAAATGCCTATTTTGAAGCCAAGAAACCTATTAATGATGCTATTAAAAAACAAGAACAAATAGTCATAAAAGCTAAAGAATCTTTGATAGAAAAAGTAAATGCGATATCAGATGAAGATAATGATGCATGCATTAAGAAGTTCAACGATTTAAAGAATGAGTGGAAAAAAGCAGGATCGGCTGGCAGGAAAGCTGATAATAAACTTTGGGATAAATTTAACAAATCCGCAGATAGATTCTTTAATGCCAAGAAAGAAGTTATAGATGCTGAGCTTATAAAAGCTAACGAGCTATTATCACAACTTAAAAGCGATAAGGTTTCAATTAATGAAGTATTAAAAAGTTTAAATGATTTAAAAAATATTTCTAAAACAAAAGAATTCAAGTCTATTCAAAAACAAATTAATAATAAAAGAAAAGAACAAGAGTTAAGACTAAAGCAAAATAAGATTGATTCATATACAAATCTACTTGATGCATTTTTAAATAATGAATTAGATAAGAATCAAGTACCCTCTTCTATAAAAAATAAATTAAATGAAAAACCACAAGAGAAATCTAGTAGTGAATCATTAACATATGCATGTGTAAAATTAGAAGCACTTGCAGGAATCGATTCGTTAAAAAAAGAAGCTCAGTTAAGGCAATCAATTCAAATGGAAATGCTTACAAATAAGTTTAATAAAGTATCTGATAATCTTAATTCTGTTGATGATTTATTAGTTCATTTTGTTAATAATATATCAGCCAAGCCTACCGCTGCAGAAAAAAAACTTTGGAAAAGAGTTTCAAAAACCATTGAAATTCTTGTTTAATAGTTAAGATCTTTCTTTTAGTTGTCTTAATATCTCTGAATGCCTTTTCTTATCTAGTGAATAGAAGTAAAAGAAAAGTATAGGAATTATAAGTAATATAGGTCCTATGACTCCTTGGACAAAAAATAATGAATAAGCCTGATCATAAGTTGGCGTCTCTGCAGTTATATTAAGAACCCATAACGTTAGTCCACCAGTTAGAGAACCTATAGCCGTATTAACTTTTTGTACAAAAGAAACGGCTGAATACAGTACGCCCTCTTGTCTTTTACCGCTTTGCAGATCAACTTCATCAGCTATATCTCCAATCATTGCATCCCTAGCCATATTTCCAGCAATACTTAAAGTGGATATAAAGATTAGGGGAACACATAAAAAAAGTACTAAAGTCGTTGTACCTTTTTCAGGTGTTAAACCTAAATTATATGAAATAAATGCAATTGGAGCAGATAAGGCAACACCCAAGACACACAAGAGAACAAAATTTCTTTTACCAATTAAGGCTACAAATTTTGGTGTTATATAGAAGGCTAAAAATGCAGCGCCGAAGTAAATATATAAAAATATTCCAATTTGACTTCCTTTAAGACCCCAAAAATCAGTATTTATAAATAAAGTTAGGCTGTTTAATAAACCCCATGAAATTGAAAGAGTTAAACTACCAAGAAAAAATAAAATAAAAGATTTGTTTGAAATAGCAATTTTTAGTTCTTTTATTATTTGTTCAAAGGTTACTGCTTCAGTCCACTTGGATAAATTCTCAATTTTATTGGTTGTGGTAATTGAAGAATACAATAATGATAGAACCATAAAAATTGCACCAGTTAATGCCAAAGGAAAATAAGCCTCTGGGTTTAATTGTCCATATGGATATTCTGGAGTAGATCTAAAAAAAATATTATATGCAAGAAATGCATTACAAATTCCAGCAATCCATGCAAACATTTCTCTCCATGAAAAAAGTTTAGTTCTTTCTATATAATCTTTTGTTATCTCAGCACCAAAAGATCTATGAGGAACTTCAAATAGCGTCATCCCTATTCTTGTGAAACTAGCACACACAAACATCCACCAAAATAATTGATTTTGTGTGATATCCCAATCAGGTTTAGGCGTAAACAAAAGAATATAAAATATTGAAACAGGTATAAAAGAGGAAATCATATAGGGATGTCTTCTACCTAATTTAGTATTGGTTCTATCTGATATAGTGCCCATCAAAGGATCTGTAATTGAATCCACGATTAAAGCAGCACCAATAGCAAGAGATGCTAATAAAGGGTCTAGACCAATGACTCTTGAATAAAAAAACAATAAAAAGAAAGTAAACATATCAGTTTTAATTCCATTAGCTATTGCGCCTACTGAATACTGAAATTTAAACTGATTAGATAACATTAGACTTCCTGTAAATGCGTTAATAGGTCATCTTTGAACAAATCAAAGACAGGTTCTTCGATTAAATGTCTCATTTGTGGAAAAATTAACAAATCACTATTCTCAATTAATTTATTTGCTTTGTATGCATTATTAACTCTGATTAAAGGATCTTCCTCTCCGTGAATAATTAATGTTTTAGTTTTAATTGATTTAACTTTTTTAATTCTATTTTTTGAAGCCAATATGGCCATTAATTGCCTACTGAAACCAGAATCATCTGGGCCTGCTCTATTTATTGATTCAATAGATTTTTCGTAAAATTCTTTTGTTTCTAAATCATTATTCTCCAGGCCAATTAATTTAAATATCTCTTTGGTTCTTGAAATCCTCTCATCCTTAGAAGCATTGGGATTATTGGTTCTTTGCATTAAAAGCTTTCTAACATCGCGTCTTGGCCCGTTTAAAGGTCCTGGTGTTGAAACTGATGATGCAATTAAGGTAAATGTTTTTATTCTATTTGGATAATTAGCAGCAACAATCTGTGCAATCATTCCGCCCATTGATATACCCAATAAATGGGCTTTATCAATATTTAGCTTGTCCAAGATTAAGATAGAATCCTCAGCCATATCATCCAAAGAATAAGGTGCATTTATAGGTAATCTTAAAAAATATCTAATATAGGTTGTGCTTATAGTTCTTTTTCTTCTTTCATCACTAAATAAATCATTGTTAACCCTAGATGAAAGACCAGTATCTCTGTTATCGAAAACTATTGGCCTGTAATTATTATCAATTAAGAAATCTATAATATGATCTGGCCAATTAATTAATTGACCTCCAAGACCTTGAACTAAAAGAATAGGTTCAGCATTTTTTGGTCCATAATCTCTATAAACAATTTTAATATCATCGTTATAAACACATCCCTCATCGAATGCATTTAGTGAATTAATGAAAAATAGTGATACAAAAAAATATTTATAAAAACGCATTTATTCTATCTTTAATATTTTGCCTAAGACTGCCCCAAAAAAGCATGACGTCATAACTGTGTAAATCACCAGTAAAGTATCTAATTTTCTTCATTCGATCAACTAATGGACCCCTTGCTTCTAACAAACCATTATCAGCATTCAAAGAGACGGAAAAGTCTTGAACACTGCTATATCTCAAGCTTTTCTTAGCTCCAGAATGTTTTATAGAAAGTCTATCAGCAAAATCATAATTTGGTGATTTAGTTATAACAGCGCTATGACAATCTGAAGGTTTATGCCAATTATTATCATTCATCCATGTAAAGGGATTGGTTGAATATATTTTTTGGTCCATATATTGAATAGTCCATCCTGAAGGAGTCCAAAAAATAGTTCTTACTCGCTGTCGTTTAAATCCCTCGACCACTGTTGACCAGGAAATAAGACAATTAGTATCTGTGGAGGATTGAGATTTTGGAATCAATGGAAATAATTCTTCATATAGATTATCTGGGATGATATAACCGATAACATATGCACATATCATTCTTCTCTGTAATTTTGTGCCCTGAATATATTTAGATATAAGTCTTTGAGCGTGGAGAGCTCCTTGACTATGAGACATAATAATAAAGGGTTTATTGTTATTAAAATTTTCGATGAAATAGTTAAATGAATTTAAAATATCCTCAAATGCTAGGTCATGAGCTAACATACCATCTGAATTTTTACAAAAATATGAATAGTAAGTCGCTTGTCTATATTCAGGAGCATAAATATTACAACTATCATTAAATGCAGAAACTTGATTACCCAACATCATTTCAGTTCTTTCATAAGCAGCACGATCTTTTTCCATAAAAGAATTCCATGTTTTTTCAAAAAATCCTGTTGGATGTATATAGAAAACGTCTACGTCATTACTGTCTTTATTTAATGGTAACGATGCGTCTGGTAAATAAAATTGCTGGCCGTCTTTTTCAGGATAAGCAGCCCAATTATCTAGATTGGAATAATCAGGAGCTGGTGGGTGATTTGTATTATCAAATGTGTTATCAGGTTTGATATATTCTAAGAGCTTGTCCAACTTTTCGTCATCCATAGCAAAAAGTATATCTTAAAAAGGACTATCAACCATCTTATTAGTAGCTGATGATGTGGCTATTATTTTATCATTTTGATACAAGACAGCTTCAGTAAAACAGATAGATTTGCCCTCTTTTGTTATATTTGCAACAGTCTTTAGTGGACCTGGTGCACATGGTCTCAAAAACTTAACATCTATATCTAATGTTAGTGGGATCTGTTTACCTTTAGCTTTATAAATTAAAAATTGAGCCATGCAGCAATCAAGCATGCCAGTTACAAAACCACCTTGCACAACCATCCCATTTGAATGGGTTAATTCTTCACCAGGACTAAACTCAACAACAAATTCATCATCATCTATTGGGTATGCTTTTATAATATTAAATACTTTTAAAAATGGTGGAACTTCTCTAAAGAACTCTGATATATCTTTATTATTATCTGACATTGCGTTTACCAAATGGCGGAGGGAGTGGGATTCGAACCCACGGTGCCGATGAAAGCACGACGGTTTTCAAGACCGTTACAATAAACCAGACTCTGCCATCCCTCCTGATTCTGAAAACCCTATAGCTATAGGGTTTCTAAACAGTTTTGAGATTTCTAAGACTTCCTTCTAAATCCATTAGTGGGATTTTTGTGGGATATCATTAGTTTTTCAATCTCAAGCGTGTATTTTAGGCATATATTCATTAAAGTCTACACCTAATTGTTCTATGAAACTTGCATAGACTTTTAGAGTAACAGTAGCATCTTTATGCCCTAATCTATTTGCAACCTGAACTACAGGACAGTTATTCATTAACAGATTTGAAGCATGTGTATGTCTTAGTGAATGTGCAGAGAAACCTCTTATACCAACATCCTTCATGACCTTAGGAACTCTTTTAGACCATACAGTTACAGGTGTATGACTTTTAGGATCACTATGATTAATAAAAATCCATGAAGACAAATGATGAACTATACCAATTGATTCTAAATGTTCTTTATATTTTCTAAGCTCTTTTACAGC
This sequence comes from uncultured SAR86 cluster bacterium, assembly GCA_902556355.1. Lineage (GTDB taxonomy): Bacteria > Pseudomonadota > Gammaproteobacteria > Magnimaribacterales > D2472 > SCGC-AAA076-P13. The sequence continues at coordinate 42,241 of CACDVW010000004.1, read as the reverse complement.
AATATCATGAATAGTTATCTTCCTAATACTATGTTTAGTTTTAGGCTCTTTGATAAACTCTCCTGTTGAAGATTTAGAGATAGCTTTGTTTATATCAATTGTTTTATTAAACAAATCTATATCCTTCCATGTTAATGCACCTATTTCACCAGTTCTCATACCTGTATAGATACCAATTAAACAAAAAATAAATGTCTGATACATGATTTCATTTTCTTCTTTATGGTCAGTTAGGTAATTTATAAGAAGTTGTTGTTGATCTAAATCAAGTGCTTTTGGATCATCTATATCTTCTACCTTTAATCTAACGGTGGTTTTGAACTTACCATGTCCCATTTTTATTCCATATACGTTTTCAGCACGATCACATATCATCTTCATGATTCTAAAAGTATGTTTAATAGTTCTTGGTGCTAATTCCTTTCTTTTTAGCTTGTTATAGATAGAGACCCATATATCTGCATTAACTTCATTTAGTTTATATTTGATATATGGTTTGATTCTGTTAAAAGCACACTGATAGCTATCTATAGTTCTTTGTTCTAAACCATCAAGATTATTAATATAGTTCTGACCATATAGGTCTAATCGCATTGTTGGGCTTGCCTTGCCCTTATTTAGATTAGCAATAAACTCAGCTTCAAATAATTTAGCTTCTCTTTTGTTCTTAACAAAAACAGTTTTTCTATGTCTTGTACCATTTATGGTTTTCTCACAAAAGACTCTATAGCCATCTTTATGTTTAGTTAGATTCACCCTCTTTCCTCCAAATATTCAATAGCTCTACTTAAAATGTTTATATCATCCTTAAAACCACCTAATGCTCTATTACAGTCCTGACATAAAGCACCCCTAACCTTTCCTGACTTATGACAATGATCTACAACTAAATCACCTAGATAACCCTTAGCTTTATTTCTAAGTTGATAATCTTCCATAAAGGTTTCATTTTTAAGACACAAAGGACATTTATAATTTTGTGAAGCAACTATGTTTCTATAATCCATAAAATTCATGTTATAGGTAGCTTTAAGAACATAGTTTTTTCTTTTTAATAATTCTTGAACCCAATTTTTATCGTAACGATCTTTCTTGCGTTGATTAGATTCATCCCAAGTTGCTTTAACACATTCATAGCAACCTTTTGAACTTGTATATCTTTTTGAGTTATGACCGTGTTTGCAAGGTTTATTGGTTTTATAAAACTTAATACCTAACTTTAATGCTTCTTTTCTAGTTGCAGGTAATTTCATCTTCTTGAGTCAACATAGCATTTCTGCTCAAACCTTCTTACATCTTGAAGGTCATATCTGACTTTGCCACCTATCTTGAAGTATGCAGGTGTATCATTTCTATATCTTCTGTTCTCAATACTTTTATGAGATACACCCCATCTCTTAGCTAGCTCCTTACCTGATATTGTTTCGACAGTATCAAGGTTCTTTTCTATATTACTTATTATCATTTTTTATAGCTTCCTCCAATAATTTAAACGCGTTAGCAACCTTGGGATCTTTTAGAACATCACCCAAAGTAGCTTTTTTCATGATTCTTTTTGCTTTAGCAACTTCTTTGTTTTTATTGTTGTGATATGCAGATTTACATTTGTTGTCACAAAAACCTGCTTTTTTTGTTCTAATGACAGGCGCATCACAATATCCACAATATCCTGCATGCAATCTTCTCTTATCTATTGAATAGCTGAACCATACAGACTCCCAATAACCTTCTACCCAAATAGATAGACCTGCTGGATGGGCAACAATTTGAGGTTGTCCTAATTGATTAAAATATGTTGTTAAAACATCATCTTCTAAGAATTGTTCTTTTGTATAAGTTAATGAGTCATATAAAACATGAGCATGAAGCAATATATTTCTTAGTGTTGCTTCTCTTGGATACACATCTGATTTTAATTTTCCATTAGCACCTGTTTTATAAGCAACCTCGGGTATAAACATTCCATTACCAAAATCCTTTAGTATTTTTGCTGTAGGTTTTGGATGGAAAGCCATTCCAAAAATTGATGCATGATCAGTAATTGCTTCCATAACCTCAGAACAAATTTGCTCATCATATTTTTTAGACGTTGGATTACATATATCTAACCAATTTTGTCTAAATATTCCATGAGAGCTTAAAGGTTTTAATATATCCAAAAACTCCTCATATAAAGGAGTATCTGATTCAGTAAAAAGCATCCCTGCTTCCTTTAAGGCTCCTTTGTATCGATTTGTAGATTTATTATGTGCTTTTAGAACAAAGTCGTTACCTTCTCTTTCAAACCAGTATTTTTGACTTATATTTCTTGTTTTAATTTGATATCTAATTTCCATTTGATTGTCCTTTTCTTAAACATTTAAACACTTTTAAACTATTAAGTGTTTTAAATATATTTGATTTTCAAATAAGATGCAACTGTTATTTAAATTTATTTAAAAAGGAATAAAAAATGAAAATCGCATACACAATTAAAGAGACTGCTGAAGCTCTAGGCTGTGGAATGAATACAACCTATAACCTAGTAAATTCAGGACAGCTAAAAAGTTTTAAGTTTGGGAAGAAAATAATGATCCCTGCTCAATCTATTCAAAAAATAATTAATGAGGACAAACAAAATGACAAGAAATCTAAATTATCTAGAACAACAACTTAAAGAAGGAGTAAATAAAAGATGGCTAATAGAAAATTTAATCCCAATGGGAGAAATAGTAATACTTTACGCACCAACGAACCAGTACAAAACTTTTCTATCGTTGAAGATAGCGTTAGAAGTGGCAACTGGTTCTCAGGAACTAGGAGCTACGGTGACTGGGAGCGTTCGTATCTTCAGTCCAGATACGAACATGGAGGATTTAGTGCCACGAATAAGAGGTCTGCTTCAGGAAAGTTATTCAAACCAAGATATTTCAGAAAGCCTACTTATTGAGGATGAGGCTTTAGATTTAACTGCAAACTATAGGCATGAAGAAGAACATGAAGAAGACCATTTTACTTGGGCAGATTGTGGTCAGTATAACGATTTTGAAAAGCTAGTTATTATCGACACCCTTTCACAATCTTTAGGTGAAAAAAGTATTAATGATGATGGTGCTATTAGAAAAGCAATTAAGAATCTTAAAACTTGGATTAAAGGTTCTAAATACACTTGTTCAATACTAGTTATTGCTCATGCTGGTAAAAATGCTTCTAAAGGAATCATGGGTTCATCAATACAACACAATGACTTCCCTACTGTTTTGAAAGTTAAAAAAGGTAGAGATGACCAAATGTATTTATATAGAGAAAAAATGAAATCTAAAGCTGAAGGAACATCAATTCCTTTTGTTATGAGAAGAACTGTAGCTCATGAGCAAGATACTTTATATGTTGAAATTGGTAAGAATCTAACTCCATTAGAAGATGAAATTATCAGATTAAATAAGAAAGGATTGACTAAAAAAGAAATAAAATCAAACACGGAAAATACCTTTGGAAAAAAATACAACAATTCAAACTCTTATGGTGTTGTTTTAAATAGAGCTTGGAATAAGTTATTAAATCAAGGGTTTATAGATGATTCAAAACAATCAAACAAATAGGTTTTTATGTATTTGTTTGAAAATTGCCCAAAACACTATAAATCAAACACACACTTACCCCCCCCCTATAAAGGGGGTAAAGTGTTGTTGTGATAGTGATGGGTGGAATTTTAGTAACTTGACAAAAACTAAATGCACCATAGTGTAGGATCATATTCATTGAATTGTCCTGTTTAATGATTAAGCCTGTAACTTAGGTTATGGGCTTTTCTAATTTATTAAAAACTTAATAATCTCATCAACTGTTACAGAAAAGTTCTGAAAGTCATTCTCACTATCTACAAAAGTATTTATAGATAACTATCCTAAAGTTGTATAAATGAGCACAAGTATAAAAACTATAACAAAAGTATTTATATTAAAAGATTTTGAGGTTCTAAAATCTATTCCTTTTAAATCAATAGCCTTAGCCTGTACTTGATATCCTTGAATTAAGGCTGTCATGTAACATGCAAATCCAGAGATAAAGAAAACTATCCCCATTCTATGTATGAATGGTAATTCAGGATAAACAAAACTTAACACTATTGATAATATTAAAGAAGATATTGCTGCTACCAATGTAGACAGAGTTGTAGCTTTATTCCAAAACAACGCAACTAAAAATATTACAACTATTCCTGGTGTGAAATATCCAGTAAAGTTTTGAATATGCTGAAAAATAGACTCAACGCTTCCTAGTAAAGGTTTTGCAACTATTACAGCTATTAATAATGAAAAGATAACTGTATTTCTGCCAATACTAATTAACTTAGATTCTGAAATATTATTTCTAGAAAATTTTCTATATATATCCATGGTAAAAATAGTGCTTATACTATTTGTCATAGAGGCTAGGGATGAAACGATTGCAGCTATAAGAGCTGCAAAAGTTAAACCCAATAATCCATTAGGAAGTAAAGACATCATGGTTGGGTATGCTTGATCAGATTTCTCGATATCAGCAAAAAGTATTGCGGCGCATATGCCAGGAAGAACTATAACAAAAGGCATTAATAGTTTTAGATAGGCGGCAAACATAACGCCTTTCTGTGCTTCATTAACTGATTTTGCTGCAAGTGCTCTTTGGGTTATGTACTGACTAAATCCCCAATAAGAAATGTGGCCAATCCAAACCCCGGCACCAAGTAATATCCATATGCCAGGAAGATTTTCATATGAAGGATTATCTGGCGAAAGAATCATATCAAATTTTTCTGGTAGTTCTTGGTAAACAATAGTTAAACCACTAAGAACACCTGCATCATTAGAGATTGTATTCAATGCAATATAAGAAACTGCGAGACCTCCAAATATCAAAAGAACAACTTGGACAATGTCAGTCATTGCAACAGCCTTAAGACCTCCAGACAAAGAGTATGCAAGCGATAATAGTGCTAATAAGATTAGACCATTTATTAAAGATAAGCCTGTCAGAGTATTTATAGCTAATGAACCAAGCCATAAGACTGTTGTTAAATTAATAAAAATATATAAAGTTAGCCAAAATAAAGATAAGGTTAGACTTACTCTTCTATCAAATCTTTCCTCTAAAAACTGAGGCATTGTATAAATCTTTTTTTCTAAGAATAAAGGAATAAAGAATTTAGCTACTATTATTAAAGCAACGGCTGCAGTTAGTTCCCAAACTGCAATTGCCATTCCAACTACAAAGCCTTGTCCGGACATACCAATGATTTGTTCAGCTGAAATATTTGCTGCTATTAAAGATGCACCAATAGCCCACCATGGAAGAGAGCGACCTGCTAAAAAATAATCCTCTGCAGTCCTTTCTTTGCCTATGGATGTTCTTGAAACATATGTTGCGAGAGAGATAATACCAATACAATAAAGACCTACAATAATCCAATCTAATGTGTTAAAAATCATCCTTTACTCCAGTTATTAAATACATAAGTTGATAAAAGTTTAGTCATCAAGCAAGAACTTTAATGGAATATGTAACCTTTGAGACCATGAATTTTCATCATGAGATGCACCAATAAATTTTTTTGATTGAAACATATTATGCTTTTGAAGTTCTGTTGAAAATATTCTATCAACTTCTTTTTGATACTTATCATAATGTGCATCTAGAGCTTCAGTCCCATGATCAAAATATATTCTTTTATTATGAAGTCTAAGAAAATTTTTATTTAAATAATCCTGAATTGATTGGTCAAAAGCATTTTTATCTTCATTAATAGCACCAGGCCAATGTGTTGAAATTGCAGCAAAACCTCCAAATTCATCTTGCTTTTCAATAACCCCATACATTGATATTAATGCACCCATACTAGATCCCATTAAAAAATGATTATTGGAGTCATGTGAGATTTTCATAATGTTAAATAAAAAAGGTTTCAGCTCAATGGTCAAAAAATTTAAATATTCATCAGAAGTAAATTCTTGATCCATGCTTTTTTTTTGATAAGTAGTAAGAGCTTTTTCTGGAAAATATTCAAACCATCTTTTTTTATATCCTGCATTCATAATGCCCACAACGATAAAATTAAAGCCGTTTTCAGCAACAATTCTATTACTCACTTCATCAACCATCCATTCTTGATTGTTCCAAGTAATATCTTTATCAAAAAGCATTTGACCATCATGCATATAGATAACCTTAGTAGCATTGGATGGAGTTACTCCTTCTGGAATAAAGATATAAAACTTCCTACTACCTATATATTGTGAGTCAATGCTATATGACGAGATTTGTCCTGCTGAAATATTGAGACCAGATATATCTGTAGAAAATATTGCTATAAAAATAATTATGCTAAGCCTTTTATTCAAAAATACATATAAAATATTCATAAGAATTAATATCTAAGTTTTTAAGAGTTTTGCTTTTTGAATCCCATTTGTTACTACATACTCCGTGCCAATCTTCAATTTCAGAAAAATTAGTTTCAATTAGTAAATTACCTTTCCATTTTTCAGAAGAGTTGTTAAGACCAATTAAGACTGTTTGGTTTTTAGAAGAACGTTTAAATATATAAAGACCTGAATTACTAGAGGCAAAAACAGTTTTTTGCGATCCATATTTTAAAGCAGTTGATGATTTTCGTAACTCACTAAGCTTTGAAATAGTTAAATATAAGGGATGTTGTTCATTAAAATTATCTTCTTCAGAAGAAGGTCCAAGAATAGTTGGGTTATCTACATAGGATAAGACTTTTGAGGGAAACATATCCTCTCTTGCATCTTTATCCCAACCATCTCCTACAAAACCCTGTTCATCACCATAATAGATAGTTGGTACACCCCTTACAGTAAATAAGAGAACATTTGCTAGAATTGTTTTTTGTTCAATGACTTTTTGTGAAAAGGAATCTTCTTTATATAAAAAGTGTCCTATACGACCATGGTCATGGTTGCTGATGAATGTTGGAAACTGACGTACGGTTTTTTCTCCTCCTTTGTAAACATTGTCTGCAGCAAAAATATTTTGAAACTCGTGTCCAGAAATCTTTTCGGTTAGATAATCTATAGAAGATCTTGAAAAAGGAAAGTCTAGCAAATGAGTAAAACCAGATCTCTTTTGATATGAAGCTAGAAGTTCTACCTCTGGATAAGCCGATTCACCAAAAATATAAAAGTTTTTCTTACCAATTGATTCAGCAAATTGATATATTTCAGGAAGAAATTGATGCCAAAAACTATCGTTAACATGTTTAACAGTGTCAATTCTGAATCCATCAATTCCAAATTCACTTATCCAAAACTTATGTATTTCTAACATCAGTTTTAGAACTTTCGGATTTGTAGTATCAAGATCATCTAGACCACTAAAATCACCATAAACAGAACCTTCTCCATACCAATTAGAATCGCCTCGATTATTATATAAAATTGGATCATTAAGTTCTGGCGGATTTTTTACAGGTTCATTAGGAAAAATTATTGGTCTATATCGATTATTATCACCCTCTAAAGAATCAGCAAAATATTGATAAGGGCAATATTTATATGGCTCTTCAAGTGTCTGACATTGCTCAATTTTTATAATGTCAGCAGTATGATTAATTATTGTATCTAAATAGACTTTTAAACCAATATTATGAGCTTTTGTGACAAAATTTTTAAATTCTTCATTGGTACCGAAATGGGGATCAACCTGATAAAAATCAGTTGTCCAATAACCATGATAGCCAGTTGAGTCATCATGAGGTGGGCCCTGAAGTACTTTATTTTTATAAATAGGCGCGAGCCAAATAGCAGTCACGCCCAATTTTTTAATATATGGAAGTTTGTTTGATAATCCTTCGATATCACCGCCATGGTAATAGCCTTTATTTGTTGGATCGAATCCATGGTCTTTGATAGTACCACTGTAAAAACCTCTATCATTATGGATATTTCCATTAGAAAATCTATCAGGTAAAACAAAATATAAAATTTCTTCTTCGTTTGGTCTTCCATTTATATCAAATGTTAAGATAATTAAAAGAAGATAAGAATATATAGCTCTTAACATAAACAATCTAAGGTCTTATTCCTTAATCAGGCTTATTGCAAAACCACCACCTGAAGCCATATCTATAGTTATTTTTGAATTGCTGTTAACTGATTGTCCAGAAATATTTACTGGAAATGGATTATATTCCCAGTTGGCATTATCTCCATCTGAATATATGGTAGCTTGGAAGTTTCCTTCAGGAAGAAATGAAAAATCTAAATCATATGATCTTTGATTTTCATCTGTAATTCCTCCAATAAACCAGCTACCAGTGTGTTTCTCTTCACGCGCTATAACAATATAATCACCTATTTTCCCATCAAGTGTAATAGATTTTTCCCAATCGGTTCCAAGATCTTTAATAAATTTGAATACATCCATTCTTTTTAAATAGTTTCTTGGTAAATCTGCAGCCATCTGAAGAGGACTGTATAAAACAACCATTAAAGCTAGTTGTTTTGCGACAGTGGTTCTAATTCTAGATGAGTCATCCTCTCCTTTAAACCAAACATCAAAGACTCCTGGTGTAAAATCTAGAGGACCTGCTAGCATTCTTGTAAAAGGAAGTATTGTTGTATGCTGAGGATCATTACCATCAGACCATGCATTATACTCCTGACCTCTTACTCCCTCCCTAGTCATCATATTTGGGTAAGTTCTTCTTAGGCCTGTTGGCTTAATTGGCTCATGGACATTCAATGCTATTTTTCTTTTAGCTGATTCAATTATTGATTTTGTGTAGTGATTTATCATCCTTTGACCATGATTCCATTCATAAACTAAATCACCTGATTCATTGGGTCGAGCTTTTTCTATACCATTAAAAGGGTAGCCATTAGAAAAACCAACATAGCCAGTTTTTAGGTGGTGGACTCCATGTTTTTCAAGGTAGTCATAAGCATCGTCCATTTGTAATTCATAATTAGGAACATGACCAGAAGTTTCATTATGCATTATTAAAGAAACTCCCATTTTTTTTGCATGGGATGAAACTTTATCCATATCAAAAAATGGTTGAGGTTTGTTAAATTTAAAAATTGGTCCATTTTCAATCCAATTACCATCCCAACCAATATTCCAACCCTCTATAAGCAACCCATCTATATTATTTTCAGCAATAAAATCAATATACCTAATAGCTTCAGCTGTTGATGCACCAAGATTTGGGCCAGTTGACCATGTATTTTCACCTATATGCATACCCCACCAGATACCCATATATTTTCCAGTTTTAATCCAATCCGTGTTCTCTAATTTATTAGGCTCGTTTAGGTTTAGGATTAATGATGAATCTATTAATCCCTTTGCGGTATCTGAAATCTGGATTGTTCTCCATGGTGTAATGAAATTGCCATAATGAGTTGATTTTGTTCCATCATAAGCAGGAACGAGTTCTAGTTCTAAATTATTTGTACCACCATTTCTTATAACATAACTTGAATAATCTAATAATGCAGCTTCATGCAAACTTATGTGAGTGCCGTTAGATGTAATATAGGTTAATGGAGTGTGTGAAACAGATACTTCTGATAAAGAGCTTTGATTATATCTATATTCGTATCTGTCTTTTTTATAGGCCTCAAGCCACCAAACACTATCATCTTTAGCATTGGCAATATTAAAACTTGTAAGCTCATTTTCTATAACAGATTTACCATCAAACCCTTTATTAAACTCATATCTAAAACCAATTCCATCATTGAAAGCCTTAATTCTAAATATTACTTCTCTGTTAAGTTTATCTTTAACAAGAATGGCTAATTCATTATGAATATCATTTATAAATCTATTTTCACCCCAAGGCTGTTCCCAAGTGTAATCATTGGAGTTTCTTTTAATGGAAACTATTTTTAAATTATTTTTAAAATCTGGAATATTGGTAAACTCAATACCAAGATTTGATGCATCAAGAATTATTTCATTATTAAAGCTTATTAAATAATGTAGAGAGTTCTTATTGTCTTGAAAAATTGATAATTTAATCCTTTCATCAGGTGAGGTTATGTCAAACGAATTATTGTTTGCAGAGCAAGACATTATAACCATCAAGATGGCAAAATTTCTTAATAAATTTGTCATATGTAATTTTCCTTAGGGGACACCGGCCGCTCTCACGACCGGTGTGATCTTTTTTTTATGTGATCAACATATGTACATTTAAAATAATCTATAACTTCGTTAATTTTTACAGGGTTATTTCAAATTTACAATTTATAATTAAAACCAAGTAAGAAGGTCTTACCATAGTTCTGGTAATCTCTAACTTGTCTTGGGTCATTATTATAAAAAGTAACAAACTCTTGATCTGTTAAGTTTTGTATTTGTAAAAACACACTTAACCCTTCAAGACCTCCATCGTCAAAGTTATAGCCAATTTGTGCGTCTACAACATTCTCTTCTTCAACCATAGTAAAGTCCCTTCCTGCTCCAAAGCCCGCGACCTCTCCAAGGAATTCAGATCTATATCTATCAGATATTCTTGCTTCGATACCATTTTTTTCATAATAGATTGTAAGGTTGTAAATATCTTCAGATAAACCAGGTAATTCAGACTTTGTACCAGGTCCATTTGGCTCTATTTCACTGTCATTTTTTGATGCTGTAAAGATTAAACCAAATCCATCAAGAGTATCTGAAACCATATCAAGAGGTACAGAGGCAGTAAATTCTAGACCAGAAATCTCTCCACCTTCTCCATTTTGTGGAGTATATACATAACCTTGTCTTGTAGCAGGCTCAATGTTATTTCTTACAGGGAATCCACTGAAATCATACAGCTCTCTTTGGGTATATATATAGTTATCTAAATCTTTAACAAAATATGCTAAAGCTATGTAGCCAGCATTATCAAAGTATTTTTCATAACTTAGGTCAATTTGAGTAGCGGTCCAAGGCTCGAGATAAACATTACCACCACCTCCAGACCATGGACCATCTTCAGGATCAGATATTCCAGCTGCCGCATCATTATAACCAAAACTAATAGTCGCATTCATTTGATCCATTCTTGGTCTAGCTTGAGATTTAGCTACTGCAAATCTTAGATAGTTTTGATTTTCCATTTCAAAGATTAAATTTAAGCTAGGGAAAATATCATTGTATGAAGCTTTACCTGAAGTAGTTGTAGATAATTGCTCATCGTCTGTTATAGCGATACCATTAGAACTTTGCTCAGTATCAACATATTGAACACCAAGGTTACCAGTTACTGGTATACCATTAAATTCAGTATCAATATCAAGCATTGCATATAAAGTCATCACATCTTCATCTATAGCCCAATTTTTAATTGCAACATCATCATCAGTATTAGGTTCTTTAATAATTAAGCCAGAATTTAACATCGCTAGGGGATCAACACTCAACATACCTCCAGTAATTCCAAGGAAGTCTAGGTTTGTTGATCCTACTATTAAGTTTGAAGGAATTGGTATTTCCTTTGCTCCATCTCTTGGAGCTAAGAAATATTCATCAACAATGTATGTTTTAGATCTTGATGTAGCATTAATGCCTAACTCAACTCTGTTAAAAATTCCGAAAGAAATATCTTTACTGAAAGACTGTCTGATAGCATCTAGATCATCATCAGTTGACGGACTGTTATAATAACCAACCTGACCGAACTCTCTTAATGAGCCTGCAACGCCAGTATTACCCCAACCCTGAGCAGATGTTAAAAATACTGCATTTGGATCTGCATAATTTAATTGATAATTAGTAAATCTTGTTCCATTCGAATCTGTTACAAAACTCATGGTATCAAAAGGTCCATTTGCACCACCGTTAGAGGTACCAAAATTTACTTCAAGAATTAAATCAGTTCTTTCTACTTTTGTTTTTGAATAGTCAAAATTAGCAGTCCAACTATCGCCAATCAACCATTCAGAATTCCAACCCATAGCAAAAACATCAGAATCTCTTGTATTTAAATCATTTCTTATTACGCCTTTAACTCTTTCAAAAGTACCACTGGTGACTAAATTATTTTCAACGGTATATCCTGATTGAAGTTGGGTACCATTTGAATAAGTTGGCCATGGCCACCACCCCCATGCTAAAGGAAATTCTATTCCTCTAATTAACTGATCTTCCTCAAATTTTGAAGAATATATGTCTAAGACGTGTGAGGTGGTATCATCAGGCTGCATTTCTAAAATAAAAACACTTCCTGTTCTTTCAAGATTGTTTGACATCACATATGGTTTAAGTCCGCCAACTAATAGAGTATCTGTTCCACCAAATGGAAGACCTTCCTCGTTTATATTTGGATAACCCCAAGCATTGAATCTGTTTGCTTGTGTCGGATTCTGCATTGTGGCAATACCAAATGCGATTCCAACTGTATCTGTTAATTGATCAATGTATGAAAAAGACAGTCTATCACCAGTGTCTTCACTACCTGCATTTAGGGCCCCAATATCATTTTTTATATAGTGTCCATTAATCGTAATTTTTCTTTCATCTAGACTTAAAGGTCTAATTGTTTGCATATCAGCGGTACCAGCGAGTCCGCCTCCAATAAGTGCAGCGTCTGGAGTTTTGTAAATTACTACTCTTTGTATTAACTCAGAAGGATATTGATCAAACTCTACGCCTCTATTATTTCCAGCGGTTACTTGTTCTCTTCCGTTAAGCAATGCTGTAGTAAAATCAGGTGACAAACCTCTAACAGAAATAACCTGACCCCTACCATTAAGTCTTTGAGCTGTTAATCCTGGTAGACGAGCTATTGATTCAGCAATAGAAACATCGGGTAATTTACCAATATCCTCTGCTGTTACAACCTCAGTTATAGATGTAGAATCCTTTTTTGAAGCAATAGATGATTCAATACTAGCTCTAAAACCAGTAACAACAATCTCATCTATATCATCAGCCGTTTCTGATTCAGAATCTTCTAAATCTTGAGCAAAAATACTGCCTACTGATATTACAAAAATAGGTAAAATTAGAAATTTATGTATATTATTCATGATTAAAGTCCCCCTATTGAAAGAATAATTGACAATATACTAATATAAATATGTGTAAATAATTGACTAATTTTTTACAGAAAACTATCATTTTTTAACATTAGAGTATATTTTTATGTAAAAAATTGTTTAAAATTAGAAATATGATTCCTTTTTTAGAAGTAAAACCAGCAGCAAATTTAGATAAATCTTCGATTTACTTAGAGCATCAGGTACTACCAAAGAAACCAGCATACTGGCACTATCATCCAGAACTTGAAATAATTTATATAATTAATGGGTCCGGTGCATGCCAAGTTGGTGACTATTTAGGCAATTTTAAACCAGGTGATTTTTTTATATTTGGTAATAATCTACCTCATGATCTTCATGTCGAAGGCAGTATTAAACAAGCTGAACTTCTTCTAATTCAGATTAAACCTGAATTACTAGAATCAAATCATCACTTTGAAGAACTTGATGAAGTGTTAAAAATAATAAATTTGTCTAATAGAGGTATCTATATTGAAAATTTTTACTCAGAATCATTAACACATTTCTTAGAAAATATTGACATGAATCCATTAAATAAACTTTTAACATTATTAGAATTATTTAAAAATATATCGCAAGATCACTGGATGCAAAGAGTTGAAAGATTGTCTTCAATAAAATATTTAAGAAACCCATCTTTTAGTAAAAATGATCATTTAGCACATGATAGACTTAACACTGTAATTAAATATATTCAAGAAAATTATCAAAATTCAATAAACCTAGAGGATATGGCAAATCAAACTTTTATGGTACCAGCTGCATTTAGCAGATGGTTTAAACAAACCATGAATATTGGTTTTAATGAGTACCTTAATAAATATAGAGTTGAAGAGGCATGTAGGCAAATGATTAGCACTCAAAAAACTTTATCTGTGATTAGTGAAGATTGTGGGTTTGACTCACATAGCACTTTTCATAGAGCTTTTTTAAAAGCTAAAAATATTAGTCCTAGTAAATACAGAATGCATGTCAGGAATACTTATTAAAAATGAATTATATCGAATTAATTGGTTTTGCGGCTGCATGTTTTACTACTTTTGCATTTTTACCTCAAGCTGTAAAAATATATAAATCTAAATCAACATCAGATATATCGTTTTTTACTTTTTTTGTTACAACTTTAGGTGTATTGCTTTGGCTTATTTATGGTATTTTAATTGTGTCTTATCCGTTAATTTTTTCAAATAGTATAAGTTTTTCATTATCACTATTTATATTAGTTTATAAGATACGTTATGGTTAGTTTTAATTAATTTAGGTATAGGTTCTTCTTAACGATCCATAATGGGTTATTCGCAAGCTCCCTCTTTTCCTAGAGTCAGTCTGATCCTATTAAGGTAATTGTGGGATTTTTGTGGGATTTTTATTTCTTTACTGCTTTTCAAGAAATATTACTCTTTTTTAAAAGGTTATATTAATGCCGTTTTAAATAGTGTTAATGAGTAGTAAAAGACCTAAGGGAACATTTCAAGACCGTTACAATAAACCAGACTCTGCCATCCCTCCGTTTAATGAAGGCCTATTTTATAGGGTTTTCATACATAATCAATAACTAATTAAATTGCTAAAATTAGGCTATTTAATAATGAAATACCACATAAATAGGGGTTATAAATGGTGCTAAGAAACGGAGGATTATCTCATTTATTAATTCTTAGAGTGAAACTTAGCACCAAAATCCTTATACCTAACTATTCTTTCTTCCAATAAGCTGTTCTTTTATCTCATCTCGCTGCTCTTCTTGGAATAATTTATAAATATTCATTTGCTCTTTAGTAAAAATGTTAGCAAGCTGCTTTTCAGCATTTTTATTTATTTTATCAATTTCTTTTTTAAGCGAACGAAGCTGACGTATTTCCATAACTCCCATTCCTTTATTATTAGTTGTTTTTTTATTATTGATATTGATGCCATACTTATTCATTAAATTCCTTCGTTTTTCAAAGTTATCAACAAAAATAGGTTTGAATTGTTGAACTTGTTCCTCTGTTAAATTTAATCTTGATTGGATCTCTAAAAATATGTCATTATGCTCACCATAATCAGAAGCATTAACTCCCGATATAAGGGTAGTAAGCATAATGACAATTAACTTTTTACTATTTATTTTTAAAGAACACATTAGTATAAATCTACCTTAAAAAAGAGACTTGGAGTAAAGCCACGATAGGTTATTTCTGTTTCTAAAATTTCTCCTTCTATAATTTCATATTCTGTGTACCATTGATTTTTACGGTCATAAAGGTTGAATATTGATAATCCTGCTTGCCCGTCAAGTCCTCTTCTTGAAAAATTATATGTAAAAGACAAATCAAGACGATGGTAGTCGTCATAGCGTAAATCATTTTTTGCACCAACCTCATATGTTGGCGGAAAAGTATCCTCTACCACACCCAATACTTCAGTATATGGCCTTCCGGTAGCATAGATAAATGTAGATGCTAAATCCCAATCCCCCCATCGATACATCAATACAGTCTTGAACTCATTTGTTGCATCTTGATCAGCAAAATATGTGGTATCTGAAACAGTTGGAAAATCATAAATAACTTCACTAAAGGTATATCCTACCCACCCAGTTAGATCACCGATATTTTTTTGTAAAAATAATTCAACTCCAGAAGCAGTCCCGGAACCAGTATGAAATTCTTGTTCTAAAATAAGAGTTAACCCTGTTCCGTCTTCGTTGCGAATTGGTCGTGTCTGTTGCGTGAATTCTGATAAACCCTCATATTCCTTATGAAATAATTCAATATTAAAATTATAGTTACCGACATAATGAGTTGTTCCCAATATAAAATGACTTGATTTGCTAACAGGTACAGTCTCCCCGTCTGCTAAAGTCCAGAAGTTACGAGGTCCCTCCTCAATACTTTGTCTAGCAACACTGAGAGCAAATTGATGATAATCACCAAAAGCTGCTCTTAATTGCGTAGTATCATTTAACTCATATGAAATCGATAATCTAGGTTCTGTATATACTTCATCATTAATACTATATTTACTAACTCTTAGTCCGGGAATTACTGTAAGTGCATTTATAACAATCTCATCTTCAATATAAACTGTTGAGGTAGCGCCTTCATTTTTGGTTTCTAGAACAAGATCACCATTTTGTATAAGAGAAAAATCTATATTTTGTTGAGTATATTGCAATCCAAAACTTAATGTGTTCCATTGATTTAAGTAATAATCATTTTCAATTTTTACAGTAAAATCATCAAGTTGATTATCCTCATTACTGCTCGACTCTCCTGTTGTTGGTTCATCATCTGAATCTTCGTATATAACTTGTGTATTTATTAAACGATCTCTATAACTAAAATATTCTGATGCTGATATAACAAAATTTGTATCTAATCTATCATTCCATTGATGGGAATATTTTGCGCTAATGCCCGTGTTGCCCCATTCACTTAGATCAATTGTACCTACAGCAAAACTAATTTCTTCTTCGCAAAAAGTGCCTCCAAAAGGACCATTTCCATCAAACAACTCACATAAACGACTGATATCTGCATTCCCATCAACATCTCGCGAGTTATCAAGCTCATCTGCTCCATTATAAAAACTGATAGAAAATTTATCATCGTTTGGTAGTCTATATGTTAGTTTGGCATTCATATCATAAAAGTAAGATTCTGGTTCTATTGAAAATCTACCTAAAGCAAATTGCCCAGGTGTTGAAGTTCCAGCTTGAGCATTTTGGTTTTCTCCAGTAACCGACTCTAGAATATCGTTATAGAGATCGCTTTGGTAAGATTTGCGGCCTGTTAAGATAAAAGAGCCTGCTCCATCTGCAAAAGGTTGTTCAACTACAGCATTAGTACTTAACAGACTAACACTAGCACCTATACCGAATTGCTCAGTATTTCCATCCTTACCTGTAATATCAACAACACTAGACATACGTCCACCATATTTTGCCCCAAAACCTCCTTTGTAAAATTGAACATCCTTAATTGCATTATTATTAAATGCACTAAAAAATCCAAAAACATGGTCTACATGATAAACAGTGAAATCATCAAATAAAACTAAATTCTGATCGATAGTACCTCCTCTTACTACAAGTCCTGATGAGCTTTCATTGGAGCCAGATACACCTGGTAATAACTGCATTGATCTAAAGATATCTTGTTCTCCAAGATTTGGTAGAGATCGTGTAAGGTCTGGTGATAAAGAGAATTGACTTATTCCAGACTGTTGCATCATGTTTGAATTAACACTTCCAACAACAACAACATCTTCAATCAAACTATCCTTTTCAAGTTTAAATAAATTTATAATCAATCGTTTAGTATCAGAAGAGACTTTTATCTCCTTGCTTTCATATCCCATTTTATTGATTACAAGAATTGAACCCACAGGAATATTAAGTATAGTAAATGAACCATCTTGATTTGCTGTAGAAACTCTATTTGTGTCTTTAATAGTAACTTTTGCGTATGGCAGGGACTCACCGCTGTTGATATCGTTAATTTTTCCTCCTATTAAGGGTAATTCAACATTTGCAGATAACGTACATACAAAGAACATAAATAATGCACATGACTTAAATTTAATATTAATCATAATTTTTCCAATAAACTTTTATGGAAAGAATATTAGTTGGTTGATATAAATATTTCTTTTAAGAATTGTTAAGAGAAAGTTCTAACGCATTTATATTTAAAGGTATTTTTAATTTAACCACAAAGCCATTAGAATAATTTGATGCACTAGCTTGACCACCATGAAACTCTATAATTCGTTTTACTAATGAAAGACCAAGACCAAAACCACCTGTCTGTCGATTTCGTGATGAATCCATTCGGACAAATGGTTCAAATATATCTTTAAGACTCTCTTCGGTTACGCCCTCACCTTGATCATATATGCATACAGAACAATATGACTTTTCTATTTCGCATGTAACTTCAATTTCACCATATTCTGGAGAGTGGCGCAGTGCATTGCTTAAAATATTATCTATAGCCCTTTCTAGTAAAAAGATAATTCCATTAATCTTTATGTTCTCCCAGTTTTTATCTAAGACTTTTATTGAAATGTTTTTTGATCTAGCAAGTATCTTCGATCTATCTATACACTGATGAACTAAATTGTATACAGTAATAGTATCAATCTTATGGTTCTTGGATGGGTGATCAAAATGAGACAAATGAAGTAAATCTTGAACAAGCTGATCAACAATAAGAACTTCATTTTTAATCTGATTCATTGATTTTTCATCACTGGTATCTAGTTCTAGAGTTTCTACAGCAATCTGCATTCTTGCAAGTGGAGTTCTAACTTCATGAGAAACATCTCTTAAAAAATCTTTCTGTTTCTTTATTAATTCCTCTATTTTTATGCCTGAGGTTTTTAGCTGTCTGGCAAGTACACCTATTTCATCTTTACGTTCAAGAATTTCTTTATCAATCTGTGCATGTAAATCGCCCTCTCCATGAAGTCTACTTACTAATGCTATCTTTTGAATTGGGCGCACAGTCTTAGATGCTAACCACCAAGAAATTAATCCAGAAATAATGAATGCTAGAAAAAAAATCCAAAGAAGACCAAATCTCTTAAAGAGATTCCATATAGGACGTTGTTCTAAATCAAAACTAAAAATTAAAAAAAATGTTTCACCAGTATCAAGCTTAATTGTTTGTGTAAATTTTGGTTGTTTAGTTATAGGCTGACTGTTTGATTTGATTACTATTTCCTCAGGCAGTGTGCGTCTTAAAACATCTAAGCCTGAAGAATCAATGAGATAAATATCTCCAAATTTACTAATTGGGTTTTTAAGTAAAAGATCCTCAAGGTTGCCTTGGTTTTCCAATGTATTTTCAATTTCCTTAGAAAGTTCGAAGAGAGGATAGTTTGGACGACCTTCTATTTCAGAATAATACATGTAGTTATTCCATTGATTTATCAAAATGGCACTTGAGATAAAAGTACCAATAATTGCTAAGATTAATGCAAGCCAAAATGTCCAAACTAAATTACGCATTATTTTGTAAGGGCATAACCCTTACCTCTGATTGATTTAAACCTATTACCTTTAATTGGATGTGGGCCCAATTTCCGTCTCAGATTACTAATGTGAACATCTAAACTTCTGTCTTCTGGCATCATTTCACGATTCAAAACTTGATGATATAAAAATTCACGAGTTAAATAATTATCTTTTGCATTTAAAAGCAGATGGATGATAAGAGATTCAGCTTCTGTAAGATTAATATTGATACTCCCTACTCTTACCATGCACTGACTATGAAATAATTCAAGATCATCCAAAATACTTTGGTTATTAGTTTTACCGTTTGAATATCTCCTATGTATTGCTCGTATACGAGCAACTAATTCATTGGGGCTAAATGGTTTTGTAATGTAATCGTCTGCGCCTAGATCTAAGCCGGTTACAAGCTCATTCTCTTCATCTAATGCAGTTAACATAATTACTGGAATATCACATATCCTTCGAATAGTTGGCAAAAAATCAAACCCACTACCACCAGGCATCATTACATCTAATAAAATAACATCAAAATTTGATTTTTTAAGTTGTTTTTCTGCTGAAGATATGCAGTCCTCAATTGTTACAATAATACTGAATTTATTGAGAAATATTTTCAGTCCAGTAGTAAATTTTTTATCATCATCAACAAGAAGTACTCTCATATTAAATCTAGGATTTCTATTCTTAAATAACGGCTCTGTTATTATTAATTAAATACTTTACCCAACAAGCTGCCTATTATTTCTGAAGTGTCGAAATATCTTAATTCTTAAATCTCTTTTCAACTGATCCTTATTTTGTTTAAGTGAATGAAAATCTAATGGATTTTCAACTCTCCAATCAATCTGCTCTTGTGTGGGAAGAGGTTTATTTGAAAGTAACTCAATTCTTTTTTTAAGTATCATTACCTTATCTTCTGATAAATTTTCTGTATTTAAAACTTCGGTCATTCTGAAGATAATTTTGTTACGAATGTCTTGAACATCTTCAACAGTTCGAATATCTTTTATACTCATTCCTGAATTTGCCATAACAGAAGATGAAAAAAGTGTTATTAATGTAAGTGATAGTAAGTTTGTTTTCATAAATACTCCATATAGTTTCTTATATAGACATAATTTTAAATAAAAAGTTTTTATTATTTTTTTAAGAATTGTAAAGAATATAATTATTATTACTTTAAACTAGGTTCTTTTTACTAAATCCCAATGGGTTATTCGCAAGCTCCCTCTTTTCCTAGAGTCAGTCTGATCCTATTAAGGTAATTGTGGGATTTT
The DNA here is from genome assembly GCA_902556355.1 of uncultured SAR86 cluster bacterium. Classification (GTDB taxonomy): domain Bacteria; phylum Pseudomonadota; class Gammaproteobacteria; order Magnimaribacterales; family D2472; genus SCGC-AAA076-P13. Next base: position 21,926 of record CACDVW010000004.1, on the reverse strand, counting down.
TGTGGGATTTTTATTTCTTTACTGCTTTTCAAGAAATATTACTCTTTTTTAAAAGGTTATATTAATGCCGTTTTAAATAGTGTTAATGAGTAGTAAAAGACCTAAGGGAACATTTCAAGACCGTTACAATAAACCAGACTCTGCCATCCCTCCTGATTCTGAAGTAGCTATTTTATAGGGTTTTGCAAGTTTCGCAATTATTTTATTTTTTAGTTTTTAATAGTATCGTTAAGTGTTATCACTATCTTGGTATTCTAAATCAGACTTATCAAAAATCTTTCTTTCTGATTTACTAAACAGTTTATAAAAGAAGTTTTTTAACCAATTCATAATCTCTCCAGTTAGAAAAATAAGTTTAATTATTCTGACACAATCTATAAACAAATAAAAATCATAAATCTCCTATTTTCTTTTGTTAAAATATAAAAATGAATAATTGGGTTAACTGGGTTATTTTTATATGTTTAGCAATAGTAATATTTATCTATGTAGTTAAACTCGCATATAGCTAAAGTTAATACATACCCATTTACAAATATAAGTTTATGAGCAAAGACTACGAAGAATTTATAGAAAATAATATTACTAAAGGTTCTGCTAAGTTAAATGAACCTCTTCAAGTAACCATAGATGTAAGCATGTATCCCAATAAAGAAGATTTTATTCCGCCTATAAAGGGCTTTATAAGAGCTATTAATACTTATAGCAATCTTAAGATAACAACCTTTCCTACTAGTACTGTAATTCAAGGTGAATATCATCATGCTATGAATTCAGTTAAGGAGACTATTTCAGTCTGTCAAAAAGAATTTAATAATGCTGTATACGTAATGAAAGTTATACCTAACTATAAAGCTTTAGACTAAATCTTATATGATTTTTCAAACCTTATATCTAATCATCACAGCATCAGCTCTTTTTTATTTAGCTAAATTTGATCATTACGGTCTTTACATAGCAATAGCGTTATTTTGGGTAATTTCTGCTTTTTATAAACCTTTAACTTCAATTGCTATTTGGAGTATTGTTGTTTTTATGGCTGGGTTTGCATTAATTAGACTTATAAATATTACTTCAAGTGGAATTCCTAGCTCATATTATTTAATAATTTTATTAGGGGAAATACTAATAATGCTAATTGGAATAATTTTAATTAGATCAATATAACTAAGACGCATAAGTAATATAGGCAAAACCTATAAGCTAGATAGATTTGTTTTTATAGATTATTGTTAAGGCTAATAGAGTTGGTATAGTACCTAAAATAATTTCACCAACGTAGATCTGGTTATAGGTTGTGCCGTGTGCATAAATAGCAACTAAATTGAATAATGCTGCTCCATAATAAATAATTCCTGCTGAAAAAAACCATGCAGGATTTAAGGTAACTACTCCTAAAATTGAAAATATAAATGTAGCTACAAAAAATGAAGTGAAATCTCTTAATAAGGCGTTTTGTGCGCTATCTGATAAATCACCAAGGATAAAGCCAAAATCTGCTGCTGCAGCACTGGGTGTAAATACCCATGTTAAAACGAGGCCTAAAAGAACATAAGAATAGAATATCCCAAAAAATCTTACAACAAAGGTAAAAGATCTTTCTTTAGATATGAGGTTATAGAAAAAGTATCCACCAAAGAATCCTGCAATCCAGTGAAATATTTTTCCTAAAAATGAGCGGTTACCACCTAATAGTTGAGTTTGGAATAACAGCTCCACCATTAAAATTAACGCAACACCAATCGCAGCAGCACCTGCTAGTGCGTAGAGATTGTTTCCACCATATTTTGTGAACCGTGAGAACAAACCTGCCACTGTAAAAGCTATAGTAAAAGCTATTGTGAAAACGGCAAATAAAGGAAAGCCTAGTCTTTGAAAATCAAAGAGAATAACCTCTAAAGATGTTATGAAAGTTACAGGCATATTAACAGAAGACAGCCAAATAAGATTTGATATAGAAGTAATAGGAGTAACTAGCATTACCGTAAACAATGCTGCTGATAATACTGCAAATGGATATTTAGATATTTTCATTATTCTTTTGGTAATACTTTAATTAATTTTCCGCCAGGTCCGTCTGTAAGAAGGTAGACAAATCCAGCTGGGGAGATTTCAATATTTCTTAATCTTTCATTTAAATCAGAGAATAAACTTTCTTGATTAGCTGTATCATTTACAAAAGTAACTTTTTTAACATCTTTCGACACTAAGGCTGTTACTAAGAATGAACCTGTAAATTCAGGATACAAATTATCTTCATAGTAAACCATATCAGAAGGTGCAATAGATGGAGTCCAATGAAGTAAAGGCTGTTCCATGCCCTCTTTTTCTGTAAATGGGCTTATAACTGCTCCTGAATAGTCAATTCCATATGTAATTGCAGGCCAACCATAATTTAGTGATGGTTTAATGAGGTTCATTTCATCACCACCCTTTGGACCATGCTCATTTTCATATATATCACCTGAGCTAGTAACAATAAGTCCTTGCATATTTCTATGACCATATGAATAAATTTCTGGTAATGCACCAGCGGTATTAACAAAAGGATTATCTTTAGGTACTGTGCCATCAGTATTTATTCTTATAATTTTCCCAAAATGGTTATCTAAATACTGAGCCTTTTCTCTATGATCAAATCCATCACCACTATTAAGTAATAGAGTACCATCTTGCATAAAAGCTATTTTTGCTCCCATGTGTACTGATGTTCGTCTAGGAGCAATTGCTTCAAAAATAACTTTTTGATTTTCTAAGCTGTCATTCTTTAACTTTGCTGAAGATAGAAATAAGGTTGATTTATTATTCTTATTCTTTGCAGAATAACTTAAATAAATTTTATTATTTGACTTAAACTCTGGATCAAGAATTACTTCTGAAAGCCCCCCTTGGCTTGCATAATGCACTTTAGGTATATTTACTATGTTTGTAATTGATTTATCTGATAAATTTAGAATCTTTAAATTACCAGGAAGCTCTGTAAATAAAATAGTATTTTCATCAATGAAAACCATACTCCAAGCATCATCTAAATCCTCAGCAATGATTTCATATTTATAACTTGCGAAAGTGATATTAGATAAAAATAATAAAGATAAAAATACTCTTAGATTCATGTTTCCCCTTTTTGATGTATCTATATTTTAAAAACCTACTATTAATCTAATTAATACAACAGGAATTAATAAAGATAAGATTAATAGTAATAAAAATTTAGATTTTGTCATATATGTATAATTTTACATACATGTAACTAATTTCACACAATAAATCATATAAAATAACAGTCATGGATTACTCTACTTATTTAATAGGAAATCTAATATTTATAGCCTTACTTTATTGGGTAGTAAAAAATAAAAATAATTGGTAGTTCAGGTAAATATAATTTTTAGGATTGTGAACAATGGAAACTGTTTTTATATACTCGATAATCTCTCTATTTATCGGTGGCATCATGTGGTCGTTTGAAGGAAGCAAATTTAGCGATCATGGACAAAACATGAGCATGCTTCTGTTTTTTAAATTTAGTAAATGGTTTTTTGTAATCTTAGGTTTTGCTATACCAATAGCTTTTTAAGATTTAGTTAATTTTTTATTTGGGTCATAAAAGGGTTTATTTACAACCACTGCATTAAATTCATTATTACCATCATTAACAATTAATTTCTGGTTTAAGTTTGAGTAATTTATATTAACAATAGCCAAAGCAATATTTTGTTCTAGACGCGGAGAATAAACAGCTGAAGTTATTTTGCCAACTATTTTATCGTTATGCATAAGATCCCAAAATCTAGTATTGGGTCCATCCATACGTTTATTATCTAGATACAGTCCAACTTGCTTTCTTTTAATACCATTTTTTTTTATTTTAATAAGAGCATCTTTACCAATAAAATCAAAATCACTATTTAAATCAATAAACTTACCCATACCAAGCTCTAAAGGGTTTGTATTTATAGTCATATCAGCATGATAAGAAAGCATACCTCCTTCAATTCTCCTTATTGTAGAAGTGTGGCCTGGCTTTAAACCCATGGGCTCTCCAATCTTCATAATATGTTCATAAATCTCATTACCAACTTTTGAATCTGTAAGAAAAATTTCATATCCTAATTCACTAGACCAACCAGTTCTTGAAATAATTAACTCTGTATTATTAAATGCAAATTGCTTAAACCAATAATATTTTAAGTCAGATATTTGTTCTCCAAATATTTTAATCATAATATCTCTTGATTTAGGGCCTTGAAGCTGCAGCGGTGATACATCAGGTTCGGTTATCTCAACATTATAATTTGTATTAGCTAGTAAACCTTGAGCCCAAAAAAGAATGTCGCTGTCAGCAAGAGAAAACCAATATTTATCTTCACTAACTTTTAATAAAATCGGATCGTTTAAAACACCGCCATTTTGATTAACCAATATTACATACTTACACTGTCCTACCTTCATATTAGATAAGTCTCTTGGTGTCATCATTTGGACAAATTTACTAGCATCGGGTCCTTTGACCTGTACTTGTCTTTCAACCGCTACATCGCAAAGAATTGCATCATTTATTAAATTCCAAAAATTTTGTTCTGGATTACCAAAATCTCTTGGTATATACATGTGGTTATAGACAGAGAAATCTTTTGCTCCCCACTTGACTGTGGCATCAAAAAAAGGACTTTTTCTAATTTGTGTTCCAAATCCAAAGTCTTCCATTTTATTTAGCTCCCCATAATAAAATATAGATTTACGTTAATACTATTTTCTAGATTATTCAATTTATTTTTTTAGGTGATAAGATTAGCAAATGAGATCATTAATATACACTTTCTTAATTATTTTTAGTTTTAATGTTTATGCTGAATTTGATACAAAATGTTCAGTTTTAATAACAAAAAGACTTCAATCATCAGACGATGCTTACAAGGACGCTTTAAGTAAAATTAGTACCTGTAATAAGTATGATATCTTGTCTGTTACAAGTTTTCTCGAAGAACCAATAAGCAAAGTTTACATAACAGATCTGATCCAAACTTATTGCATGTTTGACCATCAAATCATTACTTTAATAGACACTAATACAAGCAATATGAGCTGTGTTCATAGAGGCCAAGCTCGAATTGAAAGAAAATTTAATGTAATTAAATAATTGTTGTTACGCAAAGTTAACAATAAGTTTCAAACCCTTAATATAAAAGTCTTATAAATTAAGTTAAATAGATATCGAAAGTACTCCTCGATGCACAATCAATACTTTCATTGATAGCAGGTTTTCCCCTGAACCTGCTATCAAAATTTTAGATATATAGATTGCAGCCCATACAGACTAAAACTATGATTGAAGGCAACCATATTATTGGTCTTATCATTTTAAATCTATATAGATCAGCCATTGCTCCAAGTAAGTATAAAACTCTTAGACCTAACCATGTTTGAGCTAGTATTAAATTATCAACTTCCAAAATAACTGACAGTACTGCTAAAACTAAGAATATTGGCAAGGATTGTCGTAAATTATCTCCTGCTGAAGCCATCCTTTCTGATAACGCTGTCTTGCCTGATATATCACCACCAGTATATGTCCACTGAATAAATGGTACCTTATGAAGTGAGAAGCTCATTACCAAGAACAAGTGCAGAATGTAAAACATAACTACACATACTATTAAATTTGTCATATTAACTCCCTATTATTTAACTAACTAATTAATACTAATACTTTTAAGTTAAGATTCAATAAATATATTAAGAATTAATAAGATCAATATCCTCTTGTTTAAGCAAAGTATTATCTATTGTTTCAAGCAATGGCTTTAAATGCTTAGCATAGGGCTTCCATCGTCCCATACCTTTTTTATTGATTGGTTGTCTTACTTGTTCTGAGCTGGCTGTTCTTACTGATCTTTCAGTTTTATGAAACGATACACAGCTTTCTTCAAAAGGAATATCTATAAAATTAAGTATTCTTTCTACTTGACCCTCTAAATCATCAATAATATCTTCGTTATTAACTGTAAGAATTTTTCCTGGAAGAACTTTATCCCAATGATTCATAAGATTTGCATAACTATTATAATAGCTGCCTGCTTCTTTAAGGCCATATGTGAATTCTTGACCTTGTGCAAAAAGCTGCTTGAACATACTAAAACAACAATCTAGTGGATATCTTCTAGCATCAATAATTTTTGCATTTGGTAAAATAAGATGAATTAAGGCAATGTGCCTAAAATTATTTGGCATTTTATCAGTAAACATTGGTGCATTTTGTCTATGCATCATTGTATCTCTGATAAACTCCTCACCCATTATTTGTCTTTGTGATTCTGTAAAGTTACTCATTACCTTCGGATATTTCCCTTCCTTACCATAAACATCATCACCTCTGAGACTTTGTGCAAGTGACAAAATATTCGGCAATTCAAGAGTCCCATCTATCATTGAATGTGAGGCTAGTATTTGCTCTATTAATGTAGAGCCAGCTCTTGGAAGTCCTAGAATAAAAATAGGATCTTTATCCATCATCTCAATAGAGTATTTACTTTGATTTCGCTTAATAAGGTTGCCTTCTGAAAGATGATGAAACGATTTATCATAATCACCTTTTGATTCACAAGCTTGAGCAAGTGCAAAGTGAAAATAAACTTTTTCTTTTAAAGACAGGTCAATTCTAGATAATTGTTTTTCAATTATATTAATTTCATTATCAGTAAATGAATAAGTTTTAAGGTTTGATAAAGAAAAGAAGGCCTCACCATGATCAGGTTTAATATTATATGCTGACTTATAACTGTCGATTGCATCATCAGTTTTGCCAAGAGTTTTTAACGCATGACCTTTAAAAGTATAAGAGCTAAAGTTAACAGGATTTTTGGTAATTATGTGATCAAAAAGATCTACAGCTTTTTCATGATCACCATTTTGCATTAATTCGCTAGCTTTTTGAGTTTGATAAGAAATATTATTTGGAAATTTTTGACATAGTATATTTACTTGCTCCATTGTTTTTTCAAATTTTTGTTTCTTCCGGAGTACCATGGCATACTTCATACGGAGGTCGCCATCTTCTGGGTTAAATTCTACAGCTTTTTCTAATAACACTTCGGCATCATCAAAATATCCAAGCCTGTCTGCAATTTCAGCTAGTTGTGACATTGCATATGTGTTAGTTGGATGGACTTTTAAGAATTCTCTGCATCTTTTTTCAGCAATTCCAAGACGGCCTTCGTTCATAATTTGATCAATGTATAACAAAGTTTTAGGTAAAGATTTAAGTCTATCTATTTGCTCTTCTGCGTGAAGTTTGGCAGATATATTATTTTGCTTTGAAAAATATTCATGAAGAGCTGCCCAAGATGCATACAGAGCAGGATTTAATTCGCATGCTTGTCTGTAACTAGATATAGCTTTTTCATCATTTGATAAAGCTTTATTTAGATGACCCAATTCTTGATATGCTCGAGCCATATCAGGCGCAACTTTGAGCAGACCTTCAATATAATTCTTAGATTCATCAAATTTCTTAAGATACCTTGATGAAACTGCTGCCAGATAAAGCGCATCAATATGATCAGCATTATTGGATAGGATAATTTCTAATAATTTAAGTGCAGCATCAAAACGATTTTCTTTAACTAACTGAGTAGCTTCGTTTAGATCAACTGCTAATGCTGAATCATCAAATTGGTTCATTGTTAAAACTTAAATAACTATACTTTTATTTAATTATAAATAAAAAAGGGAGCCTAAGCTCCCTTAAATACATTTAATGTTAAGTATTAAAAGTTTTTCTTATATCTAACACCAATTGTTCTAGGCTTGATAATAGCAACTCTAGCTCTATCGAATACAAATGTATTACTAATATCAGCTCTCTTATCAGTAACATTATCTAAGTAAAGCTCAAGAGTCATATCATCATTGCTAATACCAGTTCTCATATTGAAATAGCTATATGAGTCCTGCTCGGCCTTATTTGGCGCCATAATATCAGAGTAGCTCTTATCAGAGAATGTCATCTGTCCTTGCCAATGCAGAGTATTACCAGAAGACATACCCCATTCTTTTCTAGCTGATAAGTTTCCTTGGAAGCCAGGCGCAAATGCTAATTCAGAACCTACAACAACATCGTCTGTTGGAACGAGACTTTTTGTAATTTCTGAGTCTAACACCGAGAAAGCACCTGAAAGTACTAGGTCAGTATCAGTTATATATATGAAATCACCTTCAACACCTGTGATTTCAGCATCAGCAGCATTATCTGAGAAGAATAAGTTAACAATACTTGGGTCAAAGATAGTACTTTGTAGCCCTGAGATGTCTAACATAAAAGCACTTCCGTTAAACCTTAATTTTCCATCTTCAGAAGTTGTTTTCCAACCAAATTCAAAATTGGTAACCTCATCAGATTTTACTTCTGGTTTAACTGTATATGAACCATCAGCATTAGAAGAACCAACAGGTCTGTTTAATAGTCCTGGTCTAAAACCTTCTGACCATGTGATGTAATACATTGCGTTATCAGATGGATTCCAAGATAAAGTTGCTTTTCCAATAACACCGTCAGTTGATGCTTTGTCAGGATATCCATTAGCATTGTTTGGAGCATATTGTGCAGACAAATTAGATCCATATCTTTGGACGTCGCCTCCACCATTTAAGAATGATGAGTTTGCACTACCTTCAAAATCAACATCTATATCATAGTATCTAGCGCCAACAGTCAGCTCAACATCATCCTGTAATGCAATATTCACTTCACCAAAAAAGCCTTTTTGTTTATCAGTTCTCTTAATATCATTGAAGAAAATTACTGGAGTAGAGAATGGTCCAGCTGAGAACCATCCTGGCGAAGCACTGTTAATTGAACCTGTAACAGATGTATCCGTTAAAGCATAGTTTGGAGCATAATCAACACCATACTCAACTGAGCTTGGGTATGTAAATAAGTTTAACTCAGTTAAAACTAGATCACTGAAGAACATACCAGCTGTAACCTCTACAGTATCACTAACTGGTGCATTTACACGAAGTTCATGTGTTGTTACCTCTGTATTTGTAGTTGAGTCAACATACAATTGAGGTGAACCACAAGTTCCAACAGCTACACCATCAGATGGGTAAGAAACTCCTCCATCACAAATGTAGTAAGGAAGGTATTGTCCAACAAATAGGTAATCTGTGTAATCAATGTTTTGATCTGTAACCCTGTCAGTATAAGCGCCAGCATATACAACTTCTAGATCACCAATTGAACCATTAAGAGTAAGACTTAAGTTATCAAATTCGTCTTTAATTGTATCGTCTGAATATCTTTGGATTTCTAAATCATCTAAGGTTGGATCTACAAAGAATACACCATCTGAATCAATGGTTTGCTGTGCAACAGTTACAAGAGCATCCCAATTGTCATTAATTTCATGTGCAACACTAGCTCTAAAGCCTTGATATGTTACAGGGTTAGCATCTTCTTTAACTATTGCATTTGCATCAATAAGATTAGCACCAGATAAATCAGTTCCTGCTTTAAAGCCTGCTCTTGAAGAAGCAACTGGTAAACCATTAGCTCTAACGGTACCTGCTGCTCTATATCTAGCAGATTGTCCTACATTTAAAGTACCTGCAACTTGATCAATATAACCACCTCTATGATCTCTGTAAGCAACAAACCTTAATGCTGATCCTGTTCCCAATGGAACATTACTCATATATTCAAACTTATTACCTTCTTCACCACCAGATGTTAGTCTAGCTTCTACTTCAAGACTGCTAGCACTTTCACCCATAACTGGTTTATTAGTTATTAATCTAACAACACCAGCTTGAGAACTAGCCCCAAAGAGTGTTCCTTGTGGTCCAGCTAATACCTCAATTCTTGATACATCAGCCGCATAAACATCTAAGTTTCTTCCAGGCTGCGCCAAAGGCTGTTCATCTAGATAGAAGGACACATTAGGTGCTAATCCAGCAACACCTGCAGTCGTTAAGTTTGGAGTTGTTGAGGCTAAACCTCTAATATAGATAGTGCTCTGACCTGGACCAGAACCACCAGCTGTTACTCCAGGAAGCTGCAGTAAATAGTCTTCAAAGACATTTATGCCCTTTTCTTCTAGAGTTTCCTCTTTAAGAGCAGAAACTGAAAGCGGTACATCTTGAAGACTCTCAGCCTTCTTCCTTGCTGTAACAACAATCTCTTCAACTGTTGCCTGACTTTGCCCAGCAACAAGACCACTAAAAGCAGCAGTGTTTACAAGAGCAAGAGCAGATAAGGAAGGTAGTATTTTATTTTGTTTATAATTATTGAACATAATAAATTCCTTTATATAAGTTAAAGAAATTGCAAATAAACAATGAGCAGGTTTCCCCCAGTTTTTCCCCCAGAGAAGTTTAGCTTTGTTTATAGACCAGCAATTTCAGTAAATCGGTCTTGAGACTATAATACCAGCTTAAAAAAAGGATGCAAATATAATTGGTCCAACTATTACCTAGAAAAAAGCTCATATTTATGTTTCACTTAAAATCAAATAAACATAAATTTATTAATGAATAATCTTAACAAGTCCAGATTTTTTATCTCAACCTTTCTCTTGATAGCAATTACAACGATTGTATATACAAATTTATCTGCATCGTCTGCATTTTTTTCATCAACTCAATTACTATTATCTGAATATCTCGGTTGGTTAATAATAATAATTGCTAATGGCTTTTTAGTTTTTTCTATCTATTTAGTTTTTACTAAATATAAAGATATTAAACTTGGTGGACAAAATGCAAGGCCAGCATATTCATATAAAAGCTGGATTGCTATGCTTTTTAGTGCCGGTTTGGGTATAGGTCTATTATTTTATGGTGTAGCTGAGCCAATTGGTAATCTTAATGATTATCCTGGAATGATTGAAGGAAATCTTTCTTATAATGCGGGCAAGGCAATAAGTTTAGCTAATCTTCATTGGGGTTTACATGGATGGGCAATATATTCTGCACTTGGATTATGTTTTGCTTATTCCAGTTATAATAAAAATAGACCTTTTAGGGTAAGCTCTCTTCTGGGATCATATGTGGAAAACAATAAGCCTCTAGCTGCAACTATTGATATTATAGCAATTCTTACAACGATAACTGGTATAGCAACATCATTAGGATTAGGAGCATCTCAAATTAATGGTGGTCTGAATTATATTTTTGGTATTAATTTAGGTGAAATTCCAATAATAGTTTTTATTACAATACTAGGGTTAATAAGTGTTTCTCTTGGACTAGATAGAGGGATTAAAAGACTTTCTCAAATAAATATGACAATTGCAGGGCTTCTTTTATTAGCTGTTTTATTATTAGGTCCAACATTATTTATTTTAAATTCTATAATTCAAAATGCAGGTGTCTATTTAAATCAGATCATTCAACTATCTACATGGACCGAAGCATATGAAAGTACTGTTTATCAAAATGCATATACTTTATTTTATTTTACCTGGTGGTTTGCATGGGCTCCATTTGTTTCGCTCTTTATAGCTAGAATTTCTTATGGCAGATCAATAAAAGAATTTATAGTAGGTGTTCTATTTGTTCCGTCTTTAATAGTTTTTATATGGATGGGAGTATTTGGAAATGCTGCCTTATATCAGGTACTTAATAATATTGGTGATATTGCTTCAGCTGTAAGTAAAGATGTTACAACTGCGTTATTTGTTTTATATGATTCAATGTCTTTTTCATTGACTTTATCAACCGCAACACTATTTGTAATAGTTACTTTTTTTGTTACTTCTTCTGATTCGGGTGCATTAGTTGCTTCTATGCTTTCCTCTAAAAAAGGTGCTGATATAGAGGGTGATTCACCATTAATATCAAGAATAACGTGGGCAATTCTTCTGGGAGTTTTGGCGGGAGTTCTTTTGAAAGCAGGCGGATTAGGTGCTTTACAAACAGCAGTTGTGATATTTGGAATACCCTTTTCTATAATTACAGCTTTTGCATGCAGGGAACTTTACAGATCGCTTGATGATGAATTTAATAGTTAATTTATATCATCGTCTAATTTTTTAAGTTCTTCCTCAGTCATATCATCTTCGAAAACTAATTTTTCATTAGAATTGTTAGTCTTTTTTAATTTTTTTCCAATAATTAAGGCGATGACAACTAGTATTAAAATTAAACCAATTTGATATAACATATGAGTTTCCTATATATAATTATTAAGTCTTTATAATATAACTACATATGAATGCATTAGACAATATATTAAATAGAGTTTCAGCCAGAACATTAAAAAAGCCTCATCCAACTCAAGATGAAATGAATAAAGTCTTTAGAGGAGCATTGCGTGCACCTGATCATGCTTGGTTAAGACCAAGCAGCTTTATTCAAGTTACTGGTGATGGAATTGATAAGCTATCAGAAATATTTGAAGAATATGCAAAAACCGTTCCTGGTATAAAAGATGAAATAATTACAAAGTATAAAAATGCACCATATAGGGCACCAATGATAATTATTTTAGTTAATTCAATTAAAGATCATCCTAAGGTGCCTGAAATAGAACAAAAGTTATCTACAGCAGCCTCGGCACAAAACATTCTATTATCACTAAATGCTCTTGGTTATTCAGCCATTTGGAGAACTGGAAAATTGGCATTTAATCCCTTTGTAGCATCAAAACTTAATCTTGAAGCTAATCAAGAAATTCTAGGTTATATATATGTAGGAACAGCAGATGGGACGAACAAAAAAATACCTGAATTAAATGTTGAAGATTTTGTAAGTTATTTATAAGTTATTGGCTTTGTAAATATATGCTGCGGTAAATGCCATAGATGTAAATATTAATTCTGAGATCAACGATGTAACAGCTATTTCAGTTTCATAATTAACAGCTGTAAGTACATTAAAAATTCCTGCAATTAAAAAAATGAGTCCAGCACTAAATATCCATTGATATTGTTTAGTTACAAATGAAAGAAAAGACATTATTGTTGTGCCAAGAAAAAAAGCAGTAAAGTCTCTAACTTGAGTATTTCTTGCATCCCCTTCCATATATAGCATACTTAAAGATTGAGCTGCAGATTCGGGTGAAAAAATCCATTGTGCAGAAATAATACCGAGAACTATTGTTAGAAGTATTGATAATGTATTCGCTATTTTCATAATAATATCTTTTCTACGTTAGATAATTTATTGTGCACGATTTCATTATTATTACAAACTACATGATGGGTATTAGTTTCATTCTTAAAAGAAACTGAAAATCTAGCCTCATCATTGATTAAATGAAGTGCGCTATATCCCTCAATAGCTATACACTCATCAATATTTTTACTTTCTAACATTTCTTTAACATAAGGTATTCTTTCTGGTTCTTCATCATAATGAGGACAACAAATACCTTTTACAAAACCAAGGCATGGAATAATTGCTTGATGGTCTTTATAGGAATCAGTAATACCTTTTTCAAACCAACATATTGCTCCAGCACTGACTCCACTCATAATAATATTGTTTTCATATGCATTTTTTAAAATCGTGTCTAATCCCCATTCTCTCCAAACAGCTAGCATACTTTTAGTATTACCCCCGCCTACATATATTACGTCTTGTTTTAATATGTGTGACTCTAGATCGATTGTTCTTTTGAAAAAATCAATGTGTGATGTTATGCAATCTAATGAATCAAAAGCTTTGTAAAAATTTTCAATATAACCCTGATCATCACCAGTAGCTGTTGGAATAAAACAAATCTTTGGTTTTGTTTTGTTGGATTGTTTAACTATATATTTTTCAATTTTAAGTTCGCCAATTTCTCTACCAAATCCACCGCCACCAATTGCAATTATTTGTTTCATAAATTATCTACAATTTTTTTAATTTCTTTGATGTGTTCAGTTGTTGTTCTACAACAACCACCAACAACTGAAGCACCCTTTTCTATCCACTGGACAACAAAATCTTTATATTGATCAGGTTTTATAGGTTGATGGTTATGATAATGCCATTCATCAGAATCACTCACAAAACCTTCAAGTTGATTTTTTTTATAAATTGATGAGTTAGCATATATACCAAAAGTTTTTTCTTTGGTGAGCTTATCTATTGCGAGACTTGCAGTATCTGCATGAACACAGTTAACTAATTGACAATCTATATCTAGCTTAAGTCCTTCTTCGATAGCTAAATCTAATAGTTCGGTACTTGGAAGTCTATTTAACTTGTTGCCTCTTGTAGTCCAACTTAACCAAACAATATCTGAGTATTTTTTTGCTGTTGAGGCAGCTATTGTACCTTCGTATATTGATGCCATTGTTTCACAAATAATTACATCAACCTCATTGTTATATATGGAACCTAAAGTTTCATAAAATTTTCTAAGTGTTTTTTCTTTTGAACTTAAATCTGGTCTAAATGTTACATGTATTGGTGGATAGCAGCCTGCAATTATAGTATCAGAGCCAGTCTTTATAACTGCTTCTTTACATAGCTCAAGAGAGCGCTTTGCCAAATCTTCGTATGGTGGAGCTGTTGGTTCTCTTTTTAATAATTCTGGAGTTGCTTGATAATTTGACGTTGTTATAACATCTGCACCAGCTTCAATATTATCTATATGAATCTGCTTTATTATTTCTGGATTATGAATAAGTGAATATGCAGACCATATAGATGTTTTAAAACTTGGAAGATACTCACCCCTATTTTCTAATTCTGTACCTAATGCTGAATCTAAAATTAATGGCTTCATTTTTAAATATGTATGTTTAAAAGTTAAACATTATACTTATTATTAAATTCGATTAATCTATTTTTCCATTTTCTTGTAAGAAAGTTGAACTCTGTTGGTCTTACAATAAATTCTTGAAAGATGGCGTTTCTATCTACCATTAATATAACTATTTGTTCGATCTTTGTTCCAAACATTACATTATGTGCATTTGCATATGCGCAGCCTTGTAAAAAATAGTCTTCAATCCATTCTCTTTTTTTAATCTTTTTTGCAGTTTTAAAATCTATTAGAGTTGGAATTCCCTCATATTCACCAACACAATCAGCCGTACCTGCATATAAATTATCAAGTACTAAGCCGACTTCAAGACCCCAGATATCAGTAATACCTTTAAGGCCATCTTTAATAAATTTATTCGACATTTTTTTAGCTAATAACTGATCATATGTTTCTTCAAAATTATCCCAAGATTTTCCATTTAAATAATTTTCAATGGCTTCATGAACAGCTGTACCTATATCGGTACTTTGTTTGATTATTCTTTCAGCCTCCTCTTCACCAACTCTAATTCTCCATTGCATGAGACCATCTTTTGATTTTGATGTACCTGACAAAATAGTTGTAACGCTTGGGACTGGTTTATTGTTTGAATCTAAATAATGTCTACCTATGTCAGTATCTACCCTCTCCAAAATTGGATATTTGAATTTATCATTAATAATCATAAGAAATGATTTTTTAAAACAGTTAAGTTATCTTCATAATTTTTCCAGTAGTTGACTCCTGATTTATATATAGGTTGTCTTACTTGTTCTGAACTTGCAGTTTTTACTGGTCTTTTTGATTTATAAAAATCCATACAAGATTCTTCAAAATCTAATTCTAAATAATTCAGCAGTTTTTTTACTTCGGACTCAGGACTTTCAATTACATCCTCGTACATTATTTTATATATCGAATCTGGAAAAATACTATTCCAAAATAACATTATTTTTTCATAATCTTTGTAATATCTTGCAATATCATCTAAGTCATATGTAAAGTGCTGCCCTTTTGCAAAAAATTGCTTAAAACAACTAAAACATCCATCTAGAGGATTTCTTCTAGCATCAATTATCTTTGCATTTGGAAGAATCATTTTAATTAACCCAATGTATGGGAAGTTATTAGGCATTTTATCAATAAAAAAGTTTTTTTCTTTTCGGGACCACATTGTCTCACTGATATATTTATTGCCATATTTAAGAATATCCTCGTTTTTTAGTTCAAATAAACTATCAGTATAGTTATCAGTATTATTGATAGAACGAATCTTACGTCCAATGGTCATTATATTATGATGCTCTTGAGTACCTTCAATAAGAGAATGAGATGATAAGATTTGTTCAATTAATGTTGAGCCAGCTCTAGGTAACCCTAAAATAAAAATTGGATCTTTGGTTTTATTGCCACCATAAAAATTTAATTTATTAGAGTTTTTATTAAAAAATTCAATTGTTTTATCTATTGAATCTGAATTTACTTGAGCATTGTAATCAAGAGTTTTTCTATGCAACCAGTTACCCTCTTCATAATATTTAAAAGATATGTCAAAATTTTTATTTGATTCATATGCCTTTCCAAGAGCAAATAACATTTGTATCTTTTCAAGATCGTGAATATTTTCTTTTAAAGCAGATTCCATAGATTTTATTTGCTTATTAGAAAACTTGTATGTTTTTAAATTTGCTAAGCTCCAATATGCCTCTCCACATAGTGGAAAGTTTTTTATAGCATTAATATATGATTCCTCACTTTCAGATCTATTACCAACAGTCTTTTGAGCATGTCCAAGACTTAAATGAACTCTAGGATTTTTGTTATTCTGTTTCAATAAATTTTGATATATCGTGATACCTTCATCAAAATTTGAAAGTCTTATATGAATTGTTCCAAGTGCCCCCATAGCCTCAAGATTATTTGGATCAAGTTTTAATAAGTTCTCAAAAGCTTTTTGTGCGTGTTGAAATTTATTTTGTAAACGAAAACATTTTGCTAAATTTTCCCAAAGCAATTTAAATGTTGGGTTTAATTGAATACCTCTTATAAAAAGTTTTTCTGCGATGGGATAATTATTTTGTTTAAAAGCCAATAATCCTAATAACCTGAGTGCATCCACATTATTTTTATCCTTTTTAAGAACATTTTTATAAGCTTCTTCTGCAAGTTTGTTTCTACCAGCCTTAACATGCCTGATACCCTTATAGAGTTCTGAGTATGATTTATTTGATTCAAAAAAACCTTGAATTGTTTCCTCGGATTTTTCTATTTCTCCTTTATCAATATAAATATTTGATATCTCTCTTATAGATTCTATAGTTGGTGATATTTTATTAAGTTTTTTTAAGCAATCTAAGGCACTATTCTGATCACCAATAAATGTCAAAAGCTTATATTTCTTTTCTAAATATGAAATATCTTCAGGAAATAAACCAATGCATCTGTTTACAAACTTAATAGCATCATTTGGTTTGTTAGTTTTAATATAAATTAAAACAATTAAATCAAGTGAATCTTTATCTTCAGGGTAAACTTTTAAAATTTCATCAAGTTGTTCAAGTGCTTCATTTACATTATTATCTTTAAATAAATCAATAGCATTTTTAAAAGCATAATTTGTATTATTTAAATCAGACATTTAAGAAATTTACTAATCCTAACTGGAATTTATCAGTTATAAGTATAACTATTTTATTATCTGGATTGTTGTCATTTTTTGTATTACAAGATCCTGTAAAAACTTCGTCTATTCTCTCTGAGATTTATATAAATCTGTCCACTAGATTTGAATCTGTATATTTATATGGAAGTTTTTGTTTATTTTTGTTTTTAATTTTTTTAGCAATATCAAACTATGGCTCAATTACTATTAATATAAAAAATAAGAAAGAATATTCTATTACATCATGGTCCTCTATGCTTTTTGCTGCAGGAATAGGAGCAACTTTACTATATTGGTCTACGATTGAATGGATTGAATATTATAATATTTTATCTCTAGATGATAATTATAATCGTTCAGACTCATTGATTTATTCAAGAACATACCCAGTATTTCACTGGGGTCCAACTGCATGGAGTATATATTGCTTACCAGTTGTGGCATTTGCCTTATCTCTATCAAAAAACTCAAACTCATCATTAACATTTTCAGGAATTCTTAATATAAATAATAAATTCTTAAAGTTGTTGTTAGATGTAATCTTTATAGGTTCGATAATATGCGCTGCTGGAGTTGGATTGGGTCTTTCTTTTCCATTAATTTCATCTGCAATATCAACAATTTTTAATATTGAAAGAACTTTTACCTCAGATATAACAACCATCGTTATTTGTGCATCTATATTTGCTACTAGTGCTTATTTTGGTATACAAAAAGGTATTAAGAGGCTTAGTAATTTAAATATTATTCTTGTAATATTATTTTTATTGTTGGTGTTTTTTCTTGGGCCAACAAAATATATTTTTATAAATTCAATTGATACTTTGTTATTTTACTTTGGTGAATATTACAACCTTAGCTTAACAACAGGCACAAATATTAGTATTGATTGGACGGTATTTTATTGGGCCTGGTGGTTTGCATTAGCACCTATGGTAGGAACATTTTTAGTAAATATATCTAATGGTAAAACTATTCGTGAAATCATATTAGGTACTATTTTTATAGGTAGTATGGGTTGTGCTTTTAGCATGTTAATTTTAACAAATGTATCAATATTTCTCTTTGAATCTGACATTATTAATGCTCCAAGTATTATTGCCAATAATATAAGTTCTAGAGAAGAGTTAGTTATCTTAACAATTACACAGTTAAATTATGGAAAATACCTTTTAATTGGTTTTGTAATAATATTGGTCATCTTTCTTTGCACTACTTATGACTCTGCCTCATATGTTTTAGCATCAGCTTCAATGAGGGAATCATCAATGGAGAGCTCTAAATCATTGAGGTTATTATTTGCAATATTATTAGTAATTCAACCAACTTTATTGATGTATTTAAATGGCGTCGACTCATTTAAGTGGATAATGGTAATATGCTCAATTCCTTTATTATTTATATATATATTATTAGTTTATTCGGTTCTAAAAAATGTTCATTCAATTAAAAAATCATAAAGCACACGTTTTTATTAAAAATGAAATAGACTCATCAAAGAAAAATTTAATTTTCATACCTGGTGCTGGAATGGATCATAGAACAATCTCAATGTTTAATTTGGATACTATAGAGATTGATCATAATATTATTGCATTTGATTTACCTGGACATGGTTATACATCAGGACCGTTATTCAAAGATGTAGAAAGTCATACAAATTTTTGTATAGAACTTTTAAAGGAAATGAATATAGAAGATCCAATATTAATGGGGCATAGTTGGGGAGGCCTAATAGCTCTTGATTTATCTACTAAAATTAAAAATAAAATGACAATATGTATGAATATTACTTATCCATTTCTTGTTGGTGATCTTTTACTTGATTATGCAAAAGGTAATCTTGATCAAGCTGTTGAATTCTTAACTAAATATGGTGTCTATAAATTTCCTGAAGTAGAGATTAAATCTATGGGATTTGGTGTTAAGGGTTCTGGTTTCTATGGAAGGTCTAAAGGTCAAATTAAGTCTCCATATGGAACTAAAGAAGTTGAATCAGATCCAGAAAGAGAAATTAAACTATACCCTTTAAAAAGGCTCTTCAATCAAACTCAAAAAGAAATTAGCTCTATTGATTTAAAATCATGTAATACATTTAGATTAACAGACGAACAAATCAATGCACTTGATAATGTTAAATATCTCTTCTCCGATAAGGATAAGCTTGCAAGATATAATGAAGATAATGTTATTTTAAATAATCTTGAAGTTGATAAAGATATATTTATTATGCATGAAACTGGGCACTTCCCCTTCTTTGAAGATTCTAAACAGCTAGAAAAAGTATTAAGAAAAATACTTAACGATTAGTATCTGTACCTCAAGCGAATACCTAATACTCTTGGCTTTGTTCCAGTTCGTCTTACACCAAAACCGGAATATCCTGAAGAACCAACAGCAGAAAAATCATCATATCTAGAAAGATATCCATCTTCATCAGTAAGATTAGTAATGTAAACTTCTATGGAAGTATTATCATTATCAAATCCTGCTCTTAAATTTGCTAATGCATAATCAGGTAGCTTAATTGCACCATTTTCATAGGAAGTATATCTATCACCAGTATATGAATAATCAAAAATTATAAAAGCTGGCTTACCCATAAAGGTCAAATCTTTCTCCAAAGACATGTAGTATGAAAGTTTAGGCATATTAGCTAATCTATTTCCAGAATTTGCTCCCAACTCTCCTGATACATAATAGTAATCTTCAGATAACTTAGGATCCATTTTATTCATATAAAAATTTAAGCTAGTTGTGTCATTCAATGAATATAATGCATTTAATTCAAGGCCAGTAATTTCGGCATTACCAACATTTTCTGTATAAGCTACAGATGTAATATCTGTGTTATATGTAGAAGTTTGATAATCTGTCCAATCCATATTGTAGTAAGCACCATTTAGGACCAGCTTTCCATCTCTAAGTGTAGATTTAAACCCGATTTCAAGACTATCTAAATAATCTGGATCATATGTCTCGGGGACACTAAAACCTGATGAATTAGGTCTTGGCCTATTAACACCTGATGGTCTATAACCCTCACTATAGCTACCATAAATCATGACATCATCTGAAATATTATGTTTTATTGCAATTTTTGGTATAGAACCACTTTCATTAGATTTAAAATCACCATCTGTTAATCCATAACTAAGGGATCCATAATAACCGTCAACAGCTTTTAGCTTCATTGATTGATCATATTTTCTTATACCTAACGTAGCTGATGTTTTATCAGATATATCAAAATATAATTCACCAAATATAGCATCAATATCGCCTTTTCTATCTAGGTCTGCCTCCCACCATCTTTGATTTGTATGAGAGCTTCCAGGTTGTATATAGTCAACATCAGTAATTTTTTCATTAGTTTCTTGAAATGCTCCTAACACCCAGTTAAAACCACTCTCATTGTTTGATTGAATTCTTAACTCTGTAGATGTTCTTTCTATATCATTAGTTTGAGCATATGTCATTCTAGGATCTCTGCAGTCATTAACATCTGCATAGTAATAACCGTAATATTCATATAAATTGCAAACGTAATATGCATAGGCTGCATAATAATAATATTCAACATAACTAGCATAATCGTATGTGTATGCGGTATCTCTTTCAAAAATAGAAGTATTTAAGACAAACTCTATATCATCAGTAAGATTACCGCTTAAGGTTGCTGAAAATTGATCAAACTCATCATCATATCTTTCCTTTGAAAAACGAGTATTAGATCTAGAAGGCATTGGTTGCGATTGATCATCAGTCAGGACATCAGTTTCATATGATCCGTTATAGTAGGACTCTTGACTAAGAAATGATAAATCTAAATTTACATTTTCAAAATCAGTAGAAATTCTAATTCTTGAACCTTCCTTGCTTGAATCATTGTAATCATCCTTTGCTACGTCATATGGAGCTGTAAAATTATCTATAGTGTAACCTCGAGCATTTTGATATGAATATGATGCTTTTTTATTGTCAATCCATCCACCATCTTGAACATCATAGGCACTAACTCTAGCAGCAAGATTTGAGCCTAAGGGTAGATTAATAAATGCTTCAAGTGACTTATCTTTATCTCCATCAGTAATAGATCCATATTCAATATCTGCACCAAGATCAAGGCCTGACGGGTCTGGTTTTTTAGTAATAATTTTTATATTACCTGACGTTGAGCTTGCTCCGTACAAAGTACCTTGAGGACCCATTAAAACCTCAACTCTTTCAATATCATAGATATGTAAATCAGGTGTTAAGCTTGCAGCAGTAAGTGGCTGCTCATCAATATATAAAGCAGTAGTAGCTTCAGGTGAAGCATAACTATTCATTATAGCGCCGTCAGAAACACCTCTAATATAAAAATTAGATTTACCTGGACCAACATTATTAAATGTTACAGCTGGTGAAATATTAGATATATCTTCAAGACTCTTAATATTCTTTTTATCAAGTTCGGCAGCACCAACTGCTTGAACACTCATTGGTACATCTTGAATATTTTGCTCTTTCTTTGATGCT